>WLES01000034.1 GCA_009704155.1 Actinomycetota bacterium
GTGAGAGCGTCTTTCGTCACAAGAGTGTAAATCTGGGTTGTCGCAACCGACGAATGCCCAAGCAACTCCTGGACAACACGGATATCGGCGCCGCCTCGAAGTAAATGCGTTGCACACGAGTGTCGAAGAGTGTGCGGCGAGATGACCGCCGTAATCCCAGCCCTTTCGGCTGCTGCGCGAAGAATGAGAAACGCGTTCTGCCTCGAGAGCGGCTTACCCCGGGCTCCGAGGAAAAGGTGAGGAGAGCCATCGCCCTTCGCACTGAGCGCTGGCCTCCCTCTCACGAGATAGGCCTCGATAGCGTCGCGCGCGAATGTTCCGAGCGGGACCACCCGCTGTTTATTGCCTTTACCCGTCAGGGTGATGACGTCGCGCATACCGTCAGGCCGAACGTCATCGACGGACAACACCGTCGCCTCACTCACGCGGGCACCGGTGGCATACAGAAGCTCAAGCAACGCCCTGTCGCGCAGCCCGACCGGCGTATCCGTTGGCGTCGATTCGATGAGGAGCGCGACGTCGTCGATTGTCAGCGCTTTGGGCAGTCGAAGGGTCCTGTTGGGCGAGAGAACAGACCCCGTTGGGTCGTTGACGGTGATGCTTTCCGCAACGAGATAGCGATGAAATGATCGAATCGTCGAGAGAGCACGAGTGATGCTCGACGACCCGAGTCCTTCAGCTCGAAGTTTTGCGAGGTGATCGCTCACCTCAGATGAGGTCACGTCCCCGATGCTCCGAGACCCGAGTCGCGCCGACCACCGTTCAAGATCCCGCCTGTAAGCGGCAATGGTGTTGACGCTCCGGCCTTTTTCGAGCGCCATGAAGCGGAGGAACTGCTCGACGAGGCGTGCGACCTCCACGGAACCTACTCGGCGTCGCTGTAATCGACAGCGAGTCGATCAGACACGTGGCGGGCGCGAGCGGCGGCAATCAGCCCAGCAAAAAGCGGGTGTGCAACGGTTGGTCGAGACTTCAGCTCGGGGTGGGCTTGAGTTGCGATGTAGTACGGGTGCGTTTCACGCGGAAGTTCGACATACTCAACAAGGTTGCCGTCCGGGCTTGTCCCCGAGAAAGACAACCCCGCGGCGCCGATTTGGTCGCGGAAGGTGTTGTTCACCTCGTAGCGGTGGCGGTGTCGTTCGTGTGAGACGTTTGCTCCGTAAACGTCGGCGGCAAGCGATCCCTTGGCGAGGCGCGCCTCGTACAACCCAAGCCGCATGGTTCCGCCGAGTTGGCCTTCCGCAATGATGTCAACCTGCTCCGCCATGGTCGCGACGACCGGATATTGCGTGTCAGGGTCGAATTCGCTCGACGACGCTCCCGGCATGTTCGCCATGTTTCGCGCGTATTCAATCACCATGCACTGCATCCCAAGACAAATGCCGAGGGTGGGAATGCTGTTTTCGCGCGTGTATTTGAGGGCACCGAGCTTGCCTTCAATGCCGCGCACACCGAATCCGCCTGGGACGACAATCCCGTCGAGCGATCCGAGGTTTTCGGCCGCACCCTCTTCCGTTTCGCACGCGTCGGAGGGGATCCATTTGATCTTCACGGCCACATCGTTGGCGAATCCACCGGCCTTGAGCGCTTCCGTTACCGAAAGGTACGCATCGGGAAGGTCAATGTATTTTCCAACAAGGCCGATTTTCACCTCGCCCTGCGGGTTGTGAACTGTGTTGAGCAGGTCTGACCAGCCCGTCCAATCGACCTCATCGGCTTTGTCAAAGCGCAACTGGTCAACGATGTACTGGTCGAGTCCCTGCGAGTGGAGCATGCCTGGAATGTCATAAATGCTCGGCACATCGACCGCGTTGACGACAGCATCCTCGTCAACGTCGCACATGAGAGCAATCTTTTTCTTGTTGCTCGCGGATACCGGACGGTCGGATCGAAGCACGAGCGCGTCTGGTTGAATACCGATTGAGCGAAGTGCGGCTACGGAGTGTTGGGTCGGTTTCGTCTTCTGCTCACCCGATGCGCCCATGAACGGAACGAGCGAAACGTGGACGAAGAAGACATTCTTCCGACCGAGTTCGTGGCGAACCTGTCGGGCAGCTTCAATGAACGGTTGGCTTTCAATGTCGCCCACGGTTCCGCCAATTTCAGTGATGATGACGTCGGGGGCTGGATCGAGCTCGGCCTGGAGGCGCATGCGACGCTTGATTTCATCGGTGATGTGCGGGATGACCTGAACGGTGTCGCCGAGGTATTCGCCGTTTCGTTCCCGCTCGATCACTCGCGAATAGATCTGCCCGGTCGTGACGTTTGCTGCTCTATCGAGGTTGATGTTGAGGAAACGCTCGTAGTGACCGATGTCGAGGTCGGTCTCTGCGCCGTCGTCCGTGACGAACACCTCGCCGTGCTGGAACGGGTTCATTGTGCCAGGGTCGACGTTGAGGTACGGGTCGAGTTTCTGCATGACAACGCGCAGTCCGCGGCGCGTGAGCAAGTTGCCGAGAGAAGCTGCCGTGAGGCCCTTGCCGAGTGAGGAAACAACGCCACCGGTCACGAAAATGTGCCGTGTTACGACCCCTCTGGAGTCAAAATCTGTATCCCTCACCACGGGGTTTAACTCTATAGGGAGTGAGAGCGATTAGTGAATTATTGTGCCGCGCCACGCGGAAGATTCGCTGAAACAACAAGTTCGCGCGCGTGGGCGCGGGCAGCTTCCGAATCTGTCCCCGAGAGCAACCGTGCCATCTCGGAAATTCGCTCGTCACCGGTGAGCGCAACGATCGTGGATTCGGTAATCTCACCGCTCGTGTCTTTCGTGATTCGAAGGTGGTTGTCTGCGAACGCCGCTACCTGCGCAAGGTGGGTGACGACGATGACCTGGGCTGATTCAGCTAGTCTCGCGAGTCGTCGCCCAATTTCAATCGCGCTCGCACCGCCAACGCCGGCGTCGATTTCGTCGAACACGAGCGTGGGAACTGTGTCGACCCCGGCAATGACAACTTCGATCGCGAGCATCACACGAGAAAGCTCTCCGCCCGACGCCGTTTTCGTCACGGGCTTGGGCTCGCCACCCGGATGCGGCCGAAGCAAGAGCTCAATCACATCACGACCGTGAGAGGTGAAGTCGGGCGCGTCCGTCACGCGAACGACAAACTCAGCTGTGGGCATCGCGAGTGCGTGGAGTTCGGCAGTCACGGCGTCGGACAGCGTCGACGCAGCGCGAGCGCGAGCAGCCGAGAGCGAATCGGCTAGACGGCCGAGTTCAGCGAAGTCGTGGGCGACAACTGCAGTCAGTTCGTCGATTTCATCGGTGGTGCGGTCGAGCTCGAGAAGCCGATCGGACGCCGACGACCACAGGTCGATGACATCGTCGAGCGTCGGGCCGTAGGTTCGCACCAGCTGCGCGATTCGCGCGATTCGGTCGTGCACAGCCTCTGGGTCGTCAATGTCTTCCTCAAGCCCGTTGGCGTAGAGCGAGACCGCCTGCGATGCCTCCTGGAGGACAATCGCCGCCTCGGACAAATTGGTGATGAGCGTCTCAACGCTCGGGTCGTGCGCGACCACTCGTTCAAGGGCTCGGCGTGCGTTCTCAACGAGCGACACCGCGTCAAACTCAGAATCTTCAGCCGCCAACGCCTCGTGGGCTTCGTGAGCAGCCCTGCGCAGGTCGTCACTGTTAGCCAGACGCTCTGCCACCGACTTGAGGTGGACGTCCTCCCCTGCCACCGGTGAAACCGCATCGATTTCCGAAACAGCCGTACGAAGTTCATCGGCTTCCGCTCGACGCGATGATTGGTCGCGCACGAGCTCTGCCAGTCGAGCGTTTGACGCCGTCCATCGCGCATACACCGTGCGGTAGTCGGAGAAAATGTCTTTGACCGCGTCGCCCGCGAAACGGTCGAGGGCTTCCCGCTGAGCCTGCGGTGACCGCAAGCGGAGTTGGTCGCTCTGGCCGTGGATGGCGACGAGCGATTCACCGATTTCACTCAGCGCACCGACGGGTGACGCTACTCCCCCGATGACAACCTTGGACCGGCCCTCTGACGTAACCGATCGCGACACAATGAGTTCGCCGTCATCGACGATCCCACCGAGTTCGTCGACGCGATCCGTGACGGACTTATCGGTAATTCGCCACCTGCCGTCGACCTGTGCGCGGTCGGCGTGGTGCCGCACAACTCCGGAGTCTGCGCGTTCACCGAGCAAGAGACCGAGTGCCGATACGACCATCGTCTTTCCTGCGCCCGTCTCGCCGGTCACCGCAGTGAAGCCTGGTGTCAGCGTCAAGGTTGCTGATTTGATGACACCGAGGTCGCGAATTGAAATCTCATCGATCATGAGGAGCTCCCGCGCCACCCTTCGGTGGGGAGAGAAAACTTCTTGACGAGACGTTCAGCAAACGGCCCCGTGTGTGTTCGCGCGAGGCGAACAGGCGTGTCGGAGCGCTTGACGACGATTCGCGAGCCGGGCAGCAGGTCGTAGGTGCGGCGGCCGTCACACCAGAGAACACCGGATGCGCCGGTGCGGTCAAGCACGTCAACGGTCAGGGTTGAGGTTGGGCTTGTCACGAGTGGACGCGAGAACAACGCGTGCGCTGAGAGCGGCACGAGGATGAGTGCTTCGACCGTTGGCCACACGACAGGGCCACCGGCCGAGAACGAATACGCTGTCGATCCGGTCGGGGTTGCCATGAGGACACCGTCGCAACCGAACGTCGAAATTGGTCGATCATCAACAGCGATGACGACCTCAATCATTCGCTCGTGCGATGATTTCTCGACGCTTGCTTCATTGAGGGCCCACGTTTCGTGAACCGACGTGCCGTTAACTTCCACCGAGACGTCGAGAGCCAACCGCTCATCGATGACGTAATCCTTGGCGAGAGCGCGGTGAACAACCGACTCGAGTTCTTCCGCCTCCAGTTCAGCGAGGAACCCGACGTGTCCCATGTTCACGCCGAGAATCGGGGCGGCATGCCCGCGGACGAGCTCAGCTGCTTTGAGGATTGTGCCGTCTCCACCGAGACAAATAACAAGTTCGATGTCCTCGACGGCGAAGTCCCGACCGAGCACCGACACTGCGGTGTCGTCGTGTGCCGAAATCTCCGCGTACTGCGAATCAAGTACGACGGCGGCTGCCCCTCCGGCGATGAGTTCACGGCAGGCAAGCGCGGCTGCGGCGATCGACTCCGGCCGGCCGGAGTGCGCCATGACAAGAAATGATCGGGTCACGAATCACTCCTCCCACATCGTTGCAAGCTGCTGTTCCCATTCTCCAACATTCGCGGCGTTCGCGGGGTCTCCGTACACAATCACTTCACGATTGCCGTGTTCACCATCAACGGCTGACTCGGCCACACCAGAGATGACGAGTCCAGTCGCTTCGATGGCTCTGCACACGTCGAGTGCAGCGGTTCTGCGCAGTGACAGGTCGCGCACGATTCCGTCAACGAGGTTTCCTTTGCCCACCTCGAACTGGGGCTTGACGAGAAACACGAAGCGAAATCCTGTGCCCAACAGAGCGACGAGTGACGGCACGATGAGCGTTAATGAGATGAAACTGACGTCAACGACGACATCGTCGATGCGATCGACATCCCACGCCGCGAATTCCTCGCCCGTGAGCGACCGAGCATTAACGCCCTCACGCACGACGACTCGATGGTCACCACGAATTCGCGGGTGCAACTGGCCGTGGCCAACATCGAGTGCGATTACTCGTGAGGCACCACGTGCCAGCGCCACTTCAGTGAAGCCTCCCGTCGATGCACCGATGTCCAGCACGATTCGCCCGCGGTAATTGATGTCGAAGCGTTCGCACGCAGCGAGGAGCTTTTCTGCTGAACGGGCAACCCAGCGCTTGAGCGACCGCACCTCGATGTCCGATGAAACGGAAACCTTGTGTCCAGGCCGCGAAATGATTCGCCCGTTAACTTGAACATCGCCAGCGTCAATCATTCTGCTTGCGCGCGTTCTGGTCTCCGCCAGCCCTCGCACGACCAATTCAGTGTCGAGGCGGCGCGTCTCCCGCTCGGTCGACTCCGCTGATTCAGCGCTGGTCGTCAAGCTTTTCGCGCAATTCGCGTTCGAGAACGGCGAACGCGGCAGCACGCTGCTCCAGCGGGAGTTCGTTGATCTGCTCCACCGTCATGGCTTCCCGTTCGCTTTCCATACTCACGAATATATCGCGGGGTCAACATCGAGCCCGTAAATCCGAAGGCCAGAACGGTAAATAGCTGTCGCACCGGCGCGAAGCAGGTCGATGGATGACGAACCGCGCTTCTTCATGCGCACAACGTTGCCCGACATCGTGACAACGGACTTCCGAACTGTCACAGTCGTCACACCGTTTTTCTCAACAACGACTGCTTCCGGGTAGGGCTGGGAGAGTTCCCGCAAGTCACTGAGAATATAGGTCGGTTGGTGGTCCTCGCTGGCGGCGAGCACTTGCTTTGGCCCGTCGATGCCAGTCAAGACGAGCGCGCTTCGCATTCCAGCGCGATTTGCACCGAGAATGTCGGTGTCAAGGCGGTCGCCAATGACGAGCGCGTTGCTCGCATCAAACCGCTCTGCAGCGTAGTCAAAGATTGCCTTCTCTGGCTTGCCGGCGAACACGGGCAAACGGCCGACCGCTAAATGCACCGCGGAAACAAGCGTGCCATTACCTGGCGCAACCCCGCGTGCAACGGGGATTGTCCAGTCGGTGTTCGTTGCAACCCAGGGAATCCCTCGGTGCAGGGCGAACGACGCTTCGGCAAGGTGAACCCACCCAACGGTCGGCGCGAATCCTTGGATAACAGCCGCTGGTTCGTCATCAGCCGAGTCCGTGACAACAAAACCTGCGTTCACAACTTCAGAGATGAGTCCTTCCCCTCCGATCACGAGGATGGTCGACCCCGGGTCGACGAGAGTTGCCAAGATTTTTACCGCTGCCTGGGGGCTCGAGACGATGTCGTCCGCCGTCACCGTTAGCCCAAGTTTGTTGAGGTGTTCAGCTATTGCAGTCGGTGTTCGTGACGCGTTGTTCGTGATGTACGCCAGCCGAACGAGCTTCGCAGCGGCGTTGAGTGATTCAACGGCGAACGGCACGGCATTGTCGCCGGTGTAAATCACACCGTCGAGGTCAGCGAACAGAACATCTGTGCCGTCAAGTGGGGTCACTGTTTGTCGTCCTCCGCGGGTGTTTCAGCGTCAGCAACTGGTTCCACGGCGGGTGCATCGGCGACAGTTTCGTCCGTCGCGTCATATGCATCCACATCAACCTCGGCCTGTGGGTACTCTGTCCGAATAGTGATTTCCTCATCGGGCTCAAAATGCGCTTCGGTTGCACGGGCATATCGGCGCCACTTGGCTGCTTCGTCGGTTCTGCCCATCTCTTCGAGGACTTCGGCGTTCGCATCGAACAAGCCGACGCTTTCAATCGTCGCGTTGGTCGCATCGAGTTCAGGAATTTGCAACTCAGCGTAGGCGCGATCAGTTTCCAAACGATCGAGACGGATACCCGAGAGCACAATTGCCAAGTCGATTCGAGCTTCCCGAGGGAGCGCCTTTCGATCGAGGTCTCGTGCCATCTTGAGTCCTTCTTCAGAACGGTCAAGCGCTCGCAAACAGTCAATCACGAGTGCAACTTGTTCGTTCGTGCCCGAGATTCGTGCAGCGGTGCGAAGTTCGGCCAGTGCAAGAGCAAAGTCCTCGTTCACATAGGCCATGATTCCGACCGTCTCACGAACAATCGCAAGACGAGATGCTCGGCGCTTCGCAGCTAGCGCGTGCTGAAGCGCGCGAGGTGGGTCTGATTCCGCGAAAAAGGCAGCGGATTCAAGGTGTTTCCCGACAATAATCTTGTTGTCTTCATTGAGCGTCGAGATGTCACGGATCACAGCGCGATCCA
>WLES01000035.1 GCA_009704155.1 Actinomycetota bacterium
TCCGATCACCGCGAAAAGTTGCAGCGTTCGTGCCCGACCAAGCTTGTCGCTGATACGGCCCCCGATTATTCTCGTCACGATCATCGCGACCATCAATATCGCATAGGCGATTGCACCGTTGGTTCGAGACTCGTCGTAGTCGTCGACGATTGATAAGACCAGCCAGTCGTTCGACGCACCCTCGGCGAGTGTGATGCAAAAAATACCCGCTCCGAGTGCGAGCACCAAAGGCGATTTCCACAGTGGAGTGTTGGGTGCCGCCTCCACCAACTCTTCACGTGTGGAGCGAGAGTCAGACGGAAGCGTGCGGACCGAGAACACGGCGATGATCGTGGTCGCAATCGCAAGGAGGATGAGTTGAAGGACGAGCGGAAAGTGAATCGTTGTCCCGATTGCACCGATTCCGACACCGACGAACGTTCCTACCGAGAAGCCCGCGTGAAGCATCGGCATCACTGTTTTGCCCATCGACTGCTCGAGTGCTGCGCCACTGACGTTGATGGCGACATCGGTTGCGGAAACAGCCAGCCCGAGGATGAGAAAGCCGACGAACAACCCGACCCCGGAGCCGAGCTGAATTGCCAGCGACTGGACGAGAACAGCACATCCGGAGGCAACAAAACCCCACAGGACAATTGGCCTGACCCCGGTTCGCTCAATGATTCGACCCGCTGCCGCCAACCCAACGAGCGATCCGATTGCAAAGCCCAACAAAATGAAACCAATTCCGGCCGTTGTCGTGTCGACAGCGTCACGAACCTCGGGAAGTCGGGCAAGGAGTGACGCGTTGGTCAGACCGAGCATGGCAAAGAGCAAAAGGACTGCCCGATACCAGCCGGAGAAGTTGTGACTTTTTTCGGTCATGCCTTTACCCACCCGCCGCAATGTCAGTAAACGACGACCACGAAAAATCTCCAGACGGCCCCCTGACGACAAGAGTGAAGTCGTTTCCGTCGCGGGGGTCAGGGACATGTAAACGAACCGACGCATTTTCGGAAACCCACTCAACGAGGAGTCCATTCTCGTCTGAATCCCACTCGTAGTGACCATCAAACGCGTCGTGAAAACGGCGAAGGTTCGCCAGTTTCAGGGTCGCTCGCGTGAGCGACTCCCTGAGGGCCGCCGCCGTGTCGCTCCGTTCACCGACAAGTGCCGACATCGTGAACACGACGTGGACGTCGGTGAGCATCGCAATCACACGATCCATGAAGTCATCAGCGTGGTCGAGGCTTGGCATCGCGTCGAGAACGATCGGGTCGTCCTCAAACTGGGTGGCTTCCGTCATGACGAGCAGGTCGTCAAGCAGTTCCGTGACGTCGCGAGGTGCATTGTTGAGGGTGCCGGTGTCGTCATACACAAACGTCATTGGTCGCATTGATTCCCCTCCTCACACAGTGCTACCACCGTATCGCGCAGAGGTCGATGCGCGCGGGTACGGTTGATTCATGCCCGCAGGACTGTCAGAAGAGGAGCCGCTGTCTATCAGCGCGGCGTCCGGCTTTGCGCGGCAGAAAATCTCCGCCTGGGGCGAGTTTTGGCTCGAAGGTGAAATCGCTGAGTGGCGACCCTGGCAGTCGATCGTGTTCTTCACACTCAAAGACGACACGGCCAAGCTCGAAGGAAAACTCGACGCATCCACTGTCGCAGCATCCGGTGAACAATTCGCCAGCGGAGACAAGGTCCGAATGTTCGGGCGGTTTGACCTGTGGCCCAAGAACGGTGAAATCAAGTTCATTGCGACCGCGGTGCGAAACAAGGGCCTCGGAGACTTCATCGTGTCAATTGAGAAGCTGCGGGTTCAACTTCAGTCAGAGGGACTCTTCGACGAATCTCGCAAGGTAGCGCTGCCGTATCTGCCTCTCGGGATTGGGCTCATCACATCGAAGGACTCCGACGCCGAGAAGGACGTCATCACGAACGCGCGACTTCGCTGGTCGGATGTGAAGTTTGTCACTGTTCACACGGGCGTCTCTGGCGATGCGGCTGTCACGCAAATTCCACGCGCCATCGCGGAACTCGACGCCAACCCCGACGTCGACGTCATCATCATCGCTCGCGGCGGAGGGGCCTTCATGGAACTTGTAGCGTTCAGTGATGAACGAATCGTGCGCGCAGCTGCCGCATGTGTGACTCCTCTGGTCTCCGCCATCGGACATGAAAACGACAGGCCACTTCTCGACGAGGTTGCAGACCTCCGTGCCTCTACCCCAACCGACGCAGCCAAGCGGGTCGTTCCCGATGTTGCTGCAGAAATCAACGCCGTGACCCAACTCCAAGCCCGCGGTCGTTCGATCCTCACGACGACGCTTGCCCATGAAATCGACCGAATCACGCAACTCGCATCGAGGCCCGTCATGACGAGCCCGCTCGCCTACATCGAGCGAGCGACCAGCGACCTCATCAATTACCGGCACCGGGGCTTCACGCTTCTCGACTCAGCGATGCAGCGGGCAACCGATGCGGTTCATCGGCTCTCATCACAACTTCGAACCCTCTCCCCGCAAAACACGCTCGATCGTGGTTACGCGATTGTTCGTGACGCAGCTGGATCAATCGTCTCGAAACGGGGCAAAGTTTCAGGGGGAGACAACGTCACCCTTCAAGTTTCTGACGGGTCGATTTCGGCGACGGTAACCGACTGAACGGTATCGTTGACGCATGGCTGAGAAACTTCCCGACCCCGCGAGCATGAGCTATGAGGCCGCCCGCGACGAGTTGATGGCAATTGTTGCCACACTCGAAAAGGGAACGGCGTCTCTCGACGAATCGGTCACGCTCTGGGAGCGAGGCGAAGCACTCTCACAGCGATGTGAGGAATGGTTGGTCGGTGCCCGCGCACGGCTCGAAGCTGCTCGAAAGACGGCAGAGTGAGCGACGCGCGAAGTCGCCGAAACCGCCAAAACACTCTCACGCTCATTGGGGCGCTCGGGGCATCTCTCGCTATCGTTCTCCTGCTCGTACTCGTGACCGTTCGCCCAACGAACCTCGACAGGAACGAGGTTGACTGGGGCTCAGTGTGGACGACAGTAGCTGAGAACGAAGCGCTCGCCAACCCTGAATTTGTTGAGTCAGACGGCGACTGGTGGTCGAACCGTGCCGAACTCATTGGTGGGCAATATCCCGTCTGGTACATCGGCTTCATTTCGCCGACGAACGGGTTCGTCGCTGTCGAGCAATTCGCCGGAGACCCGGCACCGGAAATCGCCGCTCAACTCGACGACGTGACCCCGACTCAGGTAAGCCTCGGCGACGAGACGTGGACAGTGTTTGACCGCAGTGGAATGGACGATGTCGGCAACAGGCGCACGATCTACCTCCTCAGCGAAATTGGCGAAGGCGCTAATCTGATGGTGTCGGGCACAGCCCCAATCTCAGAAATCGAATTGGTTGCACTTCGTGCACTGGAATCATTGGAGACATCCCCATGAGCAAAGCGCCTCGGACCCCTCGAGACGCGTGGCAGCTGCTCACAGAAGGGAATCGTCGATTCGTTTCAGGCTCGCCTGAACACCCTAACCAAGACGCCGCGCATCGAGATACGGTTGCCGACGGCCAAACGCCTTACGCCGCACTCTTCGGTTGCTCAGACTCTCGGCTCGGCGCTGAAATGATTTTCGACGTTGGCCTCGGCGACCTTTTTGTGGTTCGAAACATTGGCCAGACCATCTCCCCATCGGTCATCGGGTCCCTCGAATACGCTGTTGCGATTCTCAAGGTGCAGCTCATCCTCATTCTTGCCCACGACGGTTGCGGTGCGGTGAAAGAAGCAATCGACTCACTGCGGGACTCCGCAGTTCCACTCCCACCCAACATCAGAGTCCTGACAAACACCATCCATCCAGCAATTCACCGGGTCATGGCGAGCCACGCGACCACCGTCATCGACGACATTCACATCGATGAAGTCGGTGAGGAGCACCTCCGCGACACAATCGGCGAACTACTGGCAACCAGCGAGCTCATCGCCGAAGCCGTTGCTGCCGGAGGCATCGCGATCGTTGGAGCAACATACAACTTGAAGGAAGGCAACGTCTTGCCGTCCGTTGTCATTGGTGACATTGAATAAGAAGGAGAACCGCGTGAGCGAATATCGAATCGAACATGACACCATGGGTGAGGTTCGCGTCCCCATCGACGCGTTGTACAGCGCTCAAACACAACGCGCCGTCGAAAACTTCCCGATCTCAGGCAGCGGACTGGAAGCGGCGCAAATCATCGCACTCGCTCACATCAAGCGCGCCGCTGCGATTGTCAACGAGCAGCTCGGAATCATCCCAGCCGATATTCGAGATGCCATTGTTGGTGCAGCCGACGACATCATCAGCGGAAAGCACCATGACCAGTTCCCCGTTGACACGTACCAAACGGGCTCTGGGACCTCGTCGAACATGAACATGAACGAAGTGCTCGCGACCCTTGCGACAACTCGACGCGGAGACACTGTTCACCCCAACGACCACGTCAACGCGTCCCAATCGTCAAACGACGTGTTCCCGACATCCGTTCACCTCGCCGTGACATCGGCCCTGCTCAACGATGCACTGCCCGCACTCGACCATCTCGCACAGGCTCTGGATGCGAAAGCTACTGCGTGGGCTGGGCACGTCAAGCCAGGGCGGACGCACCTCATGGACGCGACACCTGTCACCCTCGGCCAAGAGTTTGGCGGTTACGCGAGACAGATTCGACTCGGAATCGAACGAATCGAGTCAACGATCTCGAGAGTCGCGGAAGTCCCACTCGGCGGCACCGCCGTTGGAACTGGAATCAACACTCCTCTTGGCTTCTCAGCTGCTGTCATCGAAGAGCTCGCTTCTGCGACGGGGCTTCCCGTGAGCGAAGCTAAAGACCACTTCGAGGCACAGAGTGCACGCGACGGACTTGTTGAAGCCTCCGGCGCACTCCGCGTGATCGCGGTGTCGCTCACCAAGATTTGCAACGACATCCGTTGGATGGGCTCCGGACCCAACACGGGAATCGCCGAAATCCACATTCCCGACCTTCAGCCTGGTTCGTCGATCATGCCGGGCAAAGTCAACCCCGTCGTGCCAGAGGCTGTCCTCATGGTGTGTGCTCGAATCATTGGAAACGACGCCACCATCGCGTGGGCTGGCGCATCAGGCTCATTCGAGCTGAACGTTGCCATCCCCGTTATGGGAACGTCACTACTCGAATCAATTCGATTGCTCGCAAATTCCAGCCGAGTTCTCGCCGACAAGACTGTGTCTGGTCTCGAGGCAAACGTTGAGCGGGCGGCAGCCCTCGCAGGGATGTCCCCGAGCATCGTGACACCGCTCAACCGAATCATCGGTTATGAAGCGGCCGCTCAAATTGCCAAGCACTCCGTCAAGGCCGGAATCACAGTCCGTGACGCCGTCATCGAACTGGGCTATGTTGAGAGAGGGGACATCACCCTCGAACAACTGGACACGGCACTGAATCTGTTGTCCATGACCAAACCCGGCGTAGCTGGATAACGAAAGGCACCACCGTGGCACGAATTGAACGAACCATCGATCAACAGATCGGTCGGCTCCGCGCCTACAACATTGTCGCAGGACTAGTCCACCTCCTTCAGGGACTGGCATTCCTCTTTGCGCTCACTCTGATCAGCTCCCCCGTCTTGTTCCCCGTCACGGTTGACTACATGACCGGCCCTCCCGGAGTAAACCTGCCAACTGAGCGGGTCGTGCTTTTCGAAGTTGACCTCGGTCTCGGCGTCGTGACGTTCCTGTTCCTGTCGGCGTTCTTCCACTTCCTCATCTCGTCTCCTGGAGTCTTCCAGCGTTACGGCCGTGGACTGAAAGACAATCACAACTACTTCCGCTGGACCGAGTACTCACTCAGTTCGTCAGTGATGATCTGGCTCATCGCGCAACTCACGGGAAGTTCCGACTTCGGCGCGCTCTTTGGCATCTTCGCCGTCAACGCGTCGATGATCATGTTCGGTGCGCTTCAGGAGAAGTATGAGAAGCCCGGCAACGGAAAACTCCTTCCCTTCATCTTTGGTTGCCTCACCGGAATCGTCCCGTGGCTCATCGTGCTCGTCTATACGCTCCAGCCAGGATCGGAAAGTGCAGCTGAGGTTCCTGGATTCGTCATCGGAATCATCATCTCCCTCTTCCTTTTCTTCAACACCTTTGCGCTCAACCAGTGGTTGCAGTACAAGCAGGTCGGCGCGTGGAAGAGCTACATCCGCGGTGAGCGCATGTACATCACGCTGAGCCTCGTAGCCAAGAGCGTTCTCGCGTGGCAGGTGTTCTCCGGAGCACTCGTTCCACTCTTTGTCGACTAGTCGAATGAACTCGCGGACCATTGGGTGGTGGCTTCGGGCCGCAGCTCGAACAGCCCTGGGTGTGGCTCTCACCTTCGCCGGGTGGAGCCACCTCACGTCCGCGCGCGCTGAATTTCAAGCGCAAGTTCCGCCGTGGGTTCCACTCGAGGCTGACTTCGTTGTCCTCGCTTCAGGTGTCGTCGAAATTGCTCTCGGTCTTTCGCTGATTGTTCTCGTTCGGTTACAGAAGTGGGTTGGCCTCGCGACCGCACTATTCTTTATCGCGATTTTCCCCGGGAACATCTCGCAGTATGTCAACGGAATCGACGCTTTCGGGCTTGATACTGATCAGGCTCGATTCACCCGCCTGTTCTTCCAGCCTGTTCTCGTCTTATGGGCATTGTGGTCTACTAGTGCTTGGCGACTTTGGCGACGACGGGCTCAGAACAGCTCGAACGAAACCACGGGTTAACTGCTGATTTAGCTCACCTAGACAGGGGTGTTTGCACCTGTTATTCGATTGCAACCCCTCGACCAGCAGCCGTGTCCTACGTTGTGAGGGGCGCAAAACTTTAGGCTGAATTCGTGGCCGACAATTACGGGGATGACCTTCGCGAATCGCTTCGACAGTTCAAAGAACACTTGTCTCTCAGCAGCGATGCGCTAGAGCCAAGGTCTCCCCCGGTCCAGACGACGAGCGCTGTGTCGGCCGAACAGTTGCGGCAGAAAGAAGGCATCCCCTACTTTGTCTCAATTCCCGATCGCGCATAGGTCTTAGGCGACTTCGGACGGTACGTCCACAGTTTTGCGAGTTTTCGCGGCACCAGCATCCCTCTGCAACGGGATTGCCCCGGTGAGTCGGTATTCCGTCGGTGTGACGGTGAGATGCCTGTCGAGTAGCACCGACTCGACAAGTTCAGAACCGACCCCACCCGTCGAACTCGCGGCACGTGTGTCCTTCGTGGCTTCTCCCATCGTCGCAGGGGAGTTCTCTTCACCTTCATCATTCCAACGCGAATTTGCTAAACACATTTCGACGCGATCCTCTTTTGCGCTGAGCACCAGGTTCACGTGCTCCGCCCGTCCGTGCTTGACCGCGTTCACGACAAACTCCGTGAGAACCTCCCTCGTCACGGCAAGACAAATCGGGTCAGCGTTGATGGCGCGTCGAGTATTTTCGGCACATTCGAACTCCAGCGCGAGGAATGAACCCCATCGGTCGTTCAGTGCCTCGCGAAACAATTCGAGCGTTGCACCCATTTTTGGTGTTCCGATTCGACTAGGAACGTCTCGGAGCAAGTCTTGGACTTCTGCGACAACCGTCTCCACGTCGTCATCAGCGTCGATCGCTCGTTGAATTCGCAACTGGGCGACGAGGACAAGTGACTGCACCTCTCCGTGAAGAAAGGTGGCCAGGTTTCGTTGTTCAACCCACGCTTGGCAGTTGATCCTCGCGATTTTCCA
>WLES01000036.1 GCA_009704155.1 Actinomycetota bacterium
ACACAATTGCGAGGCTACCAGCAGAGAACTCATACGAATCGGGGCATGCGATCGAGGCGCCACCCCGTCTACGCGAGCGATTTCGTGTGCCACACCGTCTTCGTCTCGACGAACGCGCCGATGCGCTCGAACGACCGTTCCGTTGTGACAAACCGACCGGGTCGAACGACGCGCATGAGGGTCGCTGCGGCGGAGCGCTCGCTCTCAACGGCGAGGTCACCGTCGACCCCACTGAGGTCGAGTGCGTTGACATCAGAGTGGCTCGCCAACCAGGGCAAAAGTTCACGCGGTGACCCCGTCAGAATGTTCACGACACCGCCAGGCACGTCACTCGTTGCAACGACCTCGGCGAATGACATTGCGGCACTCGGTGCGCCTTCATGAGCAATGACAACAACTGAATTTCCCGTCGTGATTGCCGGCGCAATTGCTGCGACAAGTCCGAGAAGCGGCAATCCATTTTGGTCTGCTACCGCGACGACGACACCCGTCGGCTCCGGAACAGAAAGGTTGAAGAACGGGCCAGCGACAGGGTTCGCGCCTCCGACGACTTGCGCATACTTGTCGGTCCATCCCGCGTGCCACACGAGGGAGTCAATGGCGGCGACAACTTCCGAGCGGGCTACCTTCTCGGTTGCCCCTCCGCGAACTAGTTCAGCAACGAACTGATCGGTCCGACCTTCGAGCATCTCGGCGATGCGGTAGAGCACTTGCCCGCGGTTATACGCGGTTGCGCGCGACCACGAGCCGAATGCCGAACGCGCTGCGACCACTGCATCACGAGCATCCTTGCGGCTCGCCTGAGCGGCGTGAGCGATGAACTCGCCCTTCGGCGATTCAACAGCGTATGAGCGCCCAGATTCACTGCGGGGGAACTTTCCACCGATGAAAAGCTTGTATGTCTTGGGTATGGGGAGGTGAGTCATCGCGCGCCTTCCGTCGTCAGGTAGGCGGCGAGGCCGGGACGGCCGCCCTCGCGCCCAAAACCAGACTCTTTGTAACCGCCGAACGGACTGGCCGGGTCGAACTGGTTGAACGTGTTCGCCCAAATGACTCCGGCGCGAAGTTCGTCTGCCACCTGAAGCATGCGGCTCGCGGTGTTGGTCCAAATTCCAGCAGACAATCCGTACGGGGTGTTGTTCGCCTTCAAAATCGCTTCTTCGGCTGTGCGAAAGGTCAGAACGGACAGAACCGGTCCGAAGATTTCATCTCGGGCGACAGTGTTGCTCGTGGTCACTCCCGTGAACACCGTCGGCCTAAACCAGAATCCCTTCTGAGGCACCTCGCAGTCGAGCGACCACCGAACTCCGCCTTCGGCTTCACCCTGGCTCACGAGTGACGTGATTCTCTCGAGCTGTTCGCGCGAGTTGATGGCTCCGATGTCCGTGTTCTTGTCGAGCGGATCGCCCAGACGGAGAGTCGACATGCGTCGCGTCAGTTTCTCGACGACTTCGTCGTGGATGTTCTCTTGCACGAGCAACCGGGAGCCAGCGCAACACACGTGCCCCTGGTTGAAGAAGATGCCCCGCACGACCCCCTCAATCGCTTCGTCGATCGGGGCGTCATCGAAGACGATGTTCGCTCCCTTGCCGCCTAGTTCGAGGGTGAGCGCAACGTCAGTGCCTGCGAGCGTGCGAGCAATGTGCCGCCCAACGCCGGTTGACCCCGTGAAAGCGATCTTGTTGATGCCGGGGTGTTCGACGAGCGCAGCACCAGCAACTTCACCGAGGCCGGGAACGATGTTGACGACTCCAGCCGGGAGCCCAGCCTGTTGGCACACTTCAGCGAACAGTAGAGCGGTGAGCGGTGTGGTTTCAGCTGGCTTGAGGACGACAGTGTTTCCTGCAGCAAGAGCTGGCGCAACCTTCCACGCGAGCATCATGAGGGGGAAGTTCCACGGGATGATCTGACCGGCCACACCGAGTGACGTGGGGTTGGGGCCAACGCCGGCCCACTCGAGTTTGTCAGCCCAGCCCGCGTAGTGGAAGAACCAGGCTGCGACGAGTGGGATGTCAACGTCGCGGGTTTCGCGAATCGGCTTCCCGTTGTCGAGGGTCTCGGCCACGGCAAACTCACGCGCACGTTCTTGAATGAGGCGAGCAATTCTGAAGAGGTACTTTCCGCGATCTGTTCCGCTCATGCGCCCCCACACGGTGTCGTGGGATTTGCGTGCCGCGGCGACCGCGAGGGACACATCCTGCGCGTTCGCGTGAGCAATCTCGGCGATGGGCTTCTCGGTGGCGGGTGAAATTGTCGTGATGGGTTCGCCGTGTCCGTCGACGAACTCCCCGTTGATGAACAGCCCGTAAGAGGTGCGCAGATTGAGAACGCTCGTCGATTCGGGAGCGGGGGCAAAGTCGAGGAAGCTCATGGGTTGTCCTAATCCACGGTCACGTAGTCGGGGCCGCTGTAATGGCCGGTTGTCATCTTCTGACGCTGAATCAGCACGTCGTTGAGCAAACTCGACGCCCCAAATCGGAACAAGTGCGGGTGTAGCCACTCTTCGCCCGCAACTTCCGCCACGGCGACGAGGTAACGAATAGCATCCTTGGACTGCCGGATACCGCCCGCTGGTTTGACTCCGATCCGCTCGCCCGTGAGAGCGAACCAGTCGCGCACAACCTCGAGCATGAGAACTGTCGTTGGCAGGGTCGCAGCCGGCTGAACCTTTCCCGTCGATGTCTTGATGAAATCTGCGCCAGCAAGAATTGCAAGCCACGACGCGCGCTTGATGTTGTCGTAGGTGCGGAGTTCGCCGGTCTCGAGAATGACCTTGAGGTGGGCGTGAGTTCCGTCAGCGCGATTACACGCTTCACGAACCTGCACAATCTGGTTGAACACCGTGTCGAAATCTCCAGCGAGGAACGCGCCACGATCAATCACCATGTCTATCTCTCCAGCGCCTTCGGCGACCGCGTAACGGGTGTCGGCGATTTTGATGTCGATGGTGCTGCGCCCGCTGGGGAATGCCGTCGCAACAGATGCGACGGACACGCCCGTCACTCCGTCACCGATCTTGGCTCCGAGCGCGCGGACGGCGTGGCCGACCATGTCGGGGTAGACGCACACGGCGGCAACCCTCGGGGTCGTCGAGTCGTGGGGGTCGGGAATGAGCGCCTTGGCAACAAGTGAGCGAACCTTGCCGGGGGTGTCTGCGCCCTCGAGCGTTGTTAAGTCGATGAGTCGAATGATGGTGTCGAGAGCGGCACGCTTGGACTCATTCTTTATTGACCTCGAGGCAATCCAGCCAGCTCTTCCCTCGAGCCCGACGGCGTCGACCGTGGAAAGCCGGGAAAGGAATCCGCGAAGCGAAGAGCTGTCCGTTATCCCCTGGGCACGGGAACGCTCGGTCGCGATAATCCCGCCCGTGGCCTGTTCCGTGAACGTGGCCGATTCTGCAATGGAAATACTGACAATCCCGATCTCGCGCGCAAGAGCGAGGAGTCGCCCAGCTTTCCATCGAGTGAGCCCCAGTGCCTCACCGATCTCGTCCTGAGTCTTGTTGTCGTCGTAATAGAGTCGCGCGACAGTGCGCGCAAGGTCGTACTCGGTGGTCGTCACGAGTACAGCATATGCGCAGATGCGCATCAGCGCAACAAATGAGTAAATCTAGTTGAGCGTGAGCTCGCCAGCGGCCATCAACTCACGGATATCAAGAATGTCCTGGTCCATCGCAGCGATGAGGCTCTCCACTCCGTCGAACTTCAGAGTGTCCCGCAAGCGGTGAGTAAACGTAATCGTCCCCGTCAGACCGTAAGCATCGAAGTCGGCGTCCAAGGCGTGAGCCTCTACCTGGAGCCGTTCAACATCAGTGAACGTCGGGTTTGTACCGACAGATATGCCGGCGAAGTACGTTTCTCCCCCAACCTCAAGAGTGCCGGCATAGACGCCCGGTGCTGGAACAAAGCCTTCGCAGTGTTCCTCGAGGTTTGCCGTGGGGTACCCCAGCTCGCGGCCACGCTGATGCCCTCGAACGACTTCTCCGCGCACGGAGTGGGGCCGACCCAACAAGTGAGCGGCCCGCTCAACATCGCCGACGCTCAACGCGTCACGAATGAGCGAGGACGAAATTCGCTCCGACCCAGCGTCAACACACACGTCTCCGACGACGACGACCTCAAACCCTGAGCTGTGGGAATCGGCGATAAGCGTGTCGACGGTGCCAGCGCCGTCCTTTCCGTAGCGAAAGTCACGACCGACCATGACCGTTGTGGCGGATAGCCCTTCGACCAGGATCGTTCGAACGAACTCTTCCGCGCCGAGTTCCCTGAAGTCATCGGTGAACGGAAGCACGACGACGAGATCTACCCCGAGGGCCTCGAGCGCTTCGACTTTTTGAGACGTCGAAACGACCTGGTCGGGAACCCGGCTCGGGTCAACAACGCTCAAGGGATTCCTGTCAAAAGTCACGACGACAACGCGGGCGCCGTGCGATCGGGCGCTAAGTTGGTCAATCACGGCGCGGTGTCCACGATGCACGCCATCGAACTTTCCGATGGTCACCGCCGATGGCACACCGTCGCGAGGCACCAGCACGTTCATCGGTTCGCCTCTTTCCGAAGCCACCACAAACCAAGGACTGGCAAAGCTAGTGGAACGTATAGATACCCCGCTCCGAAGCCACTCCAGACGGTGTCGCTGGGGAATAGCCCGGGTGCGACGATCGTGAGTGTCCCAATGGCGAGGACACCGGCGAGTTCAAAAACCATTGCACCGATTGCGAGACGCCTGTTGCCGCGGGCAATTGCGATCGTTGCGAGGACGTACACAGCTGCTGCGAGAACTGACAGCGAATATGCAAACGGGGCAGTTCCGAACTTCGTCGCGACCTGGTAAAGACTTCGACCGGTTGCGGCAATCGCAAGCACTGCGTAAAGAATGACGAGTGCTCGAGCGTTGCCGAGTTGAGTCACTTCTTGTCCTTCTTCTCTACGTCCCCTGACAGCGCGGCGATAAAGGCGTCCTGCGGAACCTCTACACGACCGACCATCTTCATGCGCTTCTTGCCCTCTTTTTGCTTCTCCAGCAGCTTGCGCTTGCGGCTGATGTCGCCGCCGTAGCACTTTGCCAAAACGTCTTTTCGCATCGCTCGAATGTTTTCGCGCGCAATGATTCGAGCACCAATGGCCGCTTGAATTGGGACCTCGAACTGTTGGCGAGGAATCAGCTCGCGCAGGCGGGTCGCCATCATGGTTCCGTATGCGTATGCCTTGTCCCGATGAACAATTGCGCTAAAAGCGTCGACCTGTTCGCCCTGCAACAGAATGTCGACTTTGACCAAATCGGACGCGTGCTCCCCCGACGGTTCGTAGTCGAGCGAGGCGTACCCTGCCGTCCGTGACTTCAGTTGGTCGAAGAAATCAAAAACGATTTCACCGAGGGGAATCGTGTACTTGATTTCGACGCGATCCTCTCCGAGATAATCCATCCCAATGAGCGTCCCGCGACGCTGTTGACAGAGTTCCATGATGGTACCGACGTAATCCTTGGGCGCAAGGATTGCCGCCCTCACCATCGGTTCGCGAACCTCGGAAACCTTCCCCGTCGGAAACTCCGACGGGTTGGTGACGACCGCCGTCTTGCCGTCATCCATGGTGACGTTGTAAATGACGCTGGGGGCTGTCGAAATGAGATCGAGACCGAACTCGCGTTCAAGGCGTTCACTGATGATTTCTAAGTGAAGCAAGCCGAGGAACCCGCAGCGGAAACCGAAACCGAGCGCGACAGAAGTTTCGGGTTCGTACGTCAGCGACGCGTCTGACAGCTTGAGCTTGTCGAGCGCCTCGCGGAGATCGGGAAAGTCAGACCCGTCTAACGGGTAGAGCCCGGAGAAAACCATCGGTTTGGGATCGGTGTACCCGGGAAGTGCCGTCTTCGCTGGTTTCGACAGGTTTGTCACCGTGTCGCCGACCTTGGAAAGACGAACGTCCTTGACACCGGTTATCAAGTAACCCACTTCTCCAACGGACAAGCCCTTCGACGGAACGGGCTCTGGCGAAGAGACGCCGATCTCCAACAGTTCGTGCGCAGCTTTCGTCGACATCATTTGAATGCGCTCACGAGGGTTGAGAGTGCCATCAATGACGCGGACGTAGGTCACAACGCCGCGGTAAGAGTCGTAGACGGAGTCAAAGATCATGGCGCGCGCCGGTGCGTCGACTGAACCCTGTGGCGCGGGAATCCTCTCGACGACGCGATCGAGCAGCGCTTCAACGCCGACGCCGGTCTTGCCTGATACGCGCATGACATCGTCGGGGTGACCTCCGATGAGCGAGGCCAGTTCTTTCGCATACTTATCTGGGTCAGCTGCCGGTAGGTCGATCTTGTTCAAAACAGGGATGACTTCGAGGTCATTTTCAAGCGCGAGGTAAAGGTTGGCTAGCGTTTGCGCCTCGATTCCCTGCGCAGCGTCAACAAGCAAAATTGCACCCTCGCAGGCAGCGAGTGATCGGGACACCTCGTACGTGAAGTCAACGTGCCCTGGAGTGTCGATCATGTTGAGCGCGTAATCAATGCCCTCGACCTCCCAGGGGAGCCGAACAGCCTGACTCTTGATTGTGATGCCGCGCTCGCGCTCAATGTCCATGCGGTCGAGATACTGGGCGCGCATTTCGCGACCCTCAACAATTCCCGTCACCTGCAGCATGCGGTCAGCAAGCGTCGACTTACCGTGGTCAATGTGCGCAATGATGCAAAAATTGCGAATGACGGACGGGTCGGTGTGCGCGGGAACCGGCGGGTGCGTGGAACGAGACATGTCTCTCTATTGTTTCACGACAACGGTTAGGCGGCGACCGATGGCTCTGCTATTCTTGAGAATGGCTTGCGCGCCGACGCCCTCTCTCGTCGTCGCGGAACGACATCGGGATTCGCAACGCCCCTCCCGTTTCGACACCACCATCACAAAGGAACAATTTCGTGGCAAATATTAAGTCGCAGATCAAGCGAATCAAGACAAACCTCAAGGCGCAAGAGCGCAACCGAGCAGTCAAGAGCGAACTCAAGACCGTCATTCGTGCAGCACGCACCGCCATTGCGTCGGGCGACAAGACCGCAGCGGTCGCCGCAGTTGCGACCGCTGGCCGTCGAATCGACAAGGCTGTATCGAAGGGCGTGATCCACAAGAACCAGGGCGCGAACCGCAAGTCGGCCATCGCCGCTCAGGCCGCAGCTCTCTCAGGCGAAGCAAAGGTCGAGAAGAAGGCGCCAGCGAAGGCAACCAAGGCTCCGGCCAAGGCCGCCACCAAGGCTCCAGCTAAGACCGCCGCCAAGGCTCCGGCCAAGAAGCCAGCAGCCAAATAGGTTTCACCAATAACGGCCTCCGAGAAATCGGGGGCCGTTGTTTTATGCCGACTCCCCGCGGGATGCGATTCGATCAACCATTCGCTCGACGGCGAACTCCGGGTCTCTGCCGTCACCCTTGACGAGTGAATCGGCCTTCGCAACTTCGATAATCGCAGCGCCGAGGGTTGCTCCCGTCCAGCCTCGCAAATCGCGTCGTGCCTTGTCGACCATCCACGGCGCCATCCCCAGCTCTTTAGCTGCGTCTCCCTGCTTTCCCGAAAACCCGCCAACCTTGGCCATCGACCGAAGCTTCATGGCAAAGGTCGCAATGATCGGAACCGGGTCTGCTCCAGAGTGAATCGCGTGACG
>WLES01000037.1 GCA_009704155.1 Actinomycetota bacterium
ACGTCGCTCTCGGTGGGGATCTAATTCCGGACATCGAAAACTACCACCCCCACCGCGGCGGCTCGGGGGACCCCATGTTCAAAGACGAGCCCGTCATTCTTGAACCGGGCAGCAAGATTCACTCGATTCTTGGTCGCGAACGAATCGACGTTCGTTCTGGGCACCACCAGGCGGTTAATCGGGTTGCTGACGGACTCGTCGTCTCTGCACGAGCAGAGGACGGAATCATCGAAGGCATCGAGATGCCCTCGGCAACGTGGGTCGTTGGGGTGCAATGGCACCCAGAGGACGATGACGGCTCAGCGAGTGACCGCCGCGCCCTGTTCCAAACTTTTGTCGACCAGACTCGACTCGCACGCGTCGCTGGCTAGAACCTGTGTGCTCGCGGCGCTGCCACGAGTTGAAGGCCGAGGTCGTGCCCAGGGATATCGACGCGAATCGAATCCTCGGTGAGGTTCTTGACCCGGTTTCCGACGACAAAGCGCCCAGAGTTTCCGACTACGATTCGATCGAACTCTGATACGAGTGCAGCGTCAGCTGGTATCTGGCGAAGGATTGGCATCATCACCGTCTCGAGGGCTCGGATCTCTGTGTCGCACCCGGCTGTTCCAATCACGATTCCGTTGAGCGACAACGGCACCATGCTCGTCATGATGTATTGGTCCATTCCCGCATAATCGAGGTACGGTCCTTGAATTGCGGGTTTTCCCGACGAGACGACATCGGCAAACCAGTGATAAGTGACGAAATCGTAGAACCCGGCGACGTCGGGCGACAACGTGAAGATGATTCGATTAGTGTTACCGCTGTCGCCTCGTCGCCACCATTCGATTGCTCCACTGTCGTCGTTGGCGATTCCGGGCCCGAGCACAATTCCCGCTGCCTCTGGTATCGAGTGCCGTTCAAGAAACTCCGCGGCTGAAGGTTGGATTGCTCGAAGATGCTTCTCGGTCAGGCGCGATTGAGCGCCGCGAACAGCGTTGAGTTCGCGCTCACAATCGGCTGCCATCTCAACAAGGTCTGCATACACAGCACTGAACCAGTCGCCAACGAGACCACTCGCCGCAACCACCTGTTGCTTCAGCCCGGTCATTTTCGAGTATCCACGGGGTAGAGCGAATCAAGCCGCGCTTCAATGAGTCGATAAAAGTCACGCGCGGTGTGGTCGCGCACAGCACGTTCCGCGGCTGAAACGTCACCAGCGCGCAGTGCTGTGACGATTGCGAGGTGATCCGTCATTGTCCACTCTCGGTCGGTTTCAACGGTCAACACGCTCCACAGGATTTCTATGGATTCGGTGAGCAAGCGCATCTGAGTGGTCATGAGACGTTCTGACTGTGCGAGAGCTGCGAGTTCAATCTGAAATCGACTATCGGCGCGCATACATGCCTCTGACGTTTCGGCCTCGCCCATGGTTCGAATGATTCGTTCTAGGCGATCGAGGTCGTGCGGAAAGGCGCGTTCGATGACGAGACGCACTGCCGCAAGGCCCGTTGCCAACTGTTCGTCTTCGAGGTCGCGCAGTTCTGCCATCGACAGCGCGAGAAGTCTGTCGTTAAGTGCAGCCGGGTTGGCCGGTGGTGAACCGATGATGAAGGTTCCGCCACTTCGCCCTCGCCGTGTTTCGATGATCCCCTGGTCGCGGAGGGTTTGGAGCGCGTCTCGAACCGTCGCTGTCGCAACCCCAAACAGCACGGTCAACTGGTTTTCGACGGGGAGTTGCTCCCCTCGGCGCAGGAGTCCGAGCGAGATTGCCGTCGATAGTCGTTCGACGATGGCTTCCGCGCGAAGCACGTCGGGAAGCGGGCGAAACACTTGCGATTGGATGCCGCTGAGAACGTTCACGGATCCCCTCTCGATGGTTCCTTCTCGTTTACGATACTGGGAAAAATTCATTCATATTCGTATCGGCACAGGGATGACAGAGAATAGATGTATGCCCTATGCCGTTACAAATCCCGCAACCGGAATCACCGAACGTGAGTACCCGAGCGCAACCCCAACTGAAATCGTCGACGCCATTGCTCGCGCGTCCGCGGCCCACGAGAAGTGGTCTACAACCCCGCTCGCCGAGCGGGCAGCGGTGTTGCAGAGAGTCGCGGAGATTTATCGCGAACGCAAGGACGAGTTGGCATCGATTATCGCCCGTGAGATGGGCAAGCCCGTCAGGCAAGGTCGTGGCGAAGCCGGTTTTGTCGGCGACATTTACGAGTTTTACGCCCAACGCGGTCCGGCCTTCCTCGCCGACCACGACATGGAACCCATGTCGGGCGGCGACGCCATCATTCGTTCGGAGTCTCTCGGCGTTTTGCTTGGAATCATGCCGTGGAACTACCCCTACTACCAGGTCGCGCGTTTCGCGGGTCCGAATCTTTTGCTCGGGAACACGATCATTCTCAAGCACGCGAGCAACTGCCCAGAGTCAGCTCTCGCGCAGGAACAGATTTTCCGCGACGCGGGTCTGCCAGACGGCGCATACATCAATCTGTTCGTTGAAAGCCGTCACGTCGATAGCATCATCGCGGATCCGCGCGTTCGCGGGGTGTCTTTGACGGGGAGCGAGACTGCTGGTGCGGCTGTTGCTGCGTCAGCTGGGCGCGCGCTAAAAAAAGTAGTCCTCGAACTCGGGGGGAGTGACCCGTTCATCGTTCTCGATGACGTCAATCTCGATGACACCGTCGCCGCTGCGGCCTCCGGTCGCATGAGCAACGCCGGTCAAGCGTGCACTGCTGCGAAGCGGTTCATTGTTGTCGACTCGGTGTATGACCGATTCGTTGAGAGATTCGCGTCAGCACTGCAGACCTATGTCGCTGGAGATCCGCTCGACCCCGAAACGAAGCTCGGTCCGCTGTCGTCGCTCGGTGCCGTGCATGAGTTGATCGAACAGATTGACGACGCGGTGTCGAAGGGTGCGACGCTCGTCACGGGCGGACATCGCATCGGTGATGTCGGTTCGTACCTTGCTCCGACACTGCTCACGGACGTCACACCGGAAATGCGGGCTTTCCACGAAGAGCTCTTCGGTCCCGTCGCCGTTGTGTATCGCGTCGCCGACGTCGACGACGCCATCGCGCTTGCGAACGGCTCCGAATTCGGGCTCTCGAGTGCTGTCTTTGGTTCGAACCCGGCAGAGACCGGATACGTCGCCGACCGGCTTGAAGCGGGCATGGTCTACATCAACGAAAACAGCGACTCTCACGTTGATCTTCCTTTTGGTGGTATCAAGAAGTCGGGCTTTGGTCGAGAGTTGGGACACTTCGGTTTGGATGAATTCGTCAACAAGAAACTGATCCGCACCGCACCGCGCTAACCCTGTGGATGGAGTAGGAGAGGCACCGGCCGTCCGCGAAAAACTGGGTGAATGACTGGTGCAAAACATCGGGGTTCTGCGAGTGTCGAGTTCGTCATCGTTGCGATCTCGGTTTTCGTGCCGCTCATCGCCCTCACGGTGACTGTTTCAGAAATCCAGTCGGCTCAGTTCGCCACGGCGGCCGTCGCCCGTCAAGGGGTTCGTGCATACGCTCTGAGCACTTCCTCGGCAGTTGGGGGACGGCGCGTCTCTGCAATCAGCAAACTCGTGCGGGAGGACTTCGGTGTGGATGCGAAAAGCGCGTGGAAGCTCGCGTGCTCGGCTAACCCTTGCCTGACTCGGGGAGGGCTCATCCGGCTGACGGTGTCGTCGGAGGTTCCGATCGTAATGGTGCCGATGTTGCCGGGGCTCACCGTCCCACCGACAGTTCGTGTATCCGCCACCGCAACACACATCGTTCCCGTGGTGTCTGGTCGATGACTGACCGCGGGTCGACGCTCCCTCTCGTGGCCGGGCTATTCGCGCTGTGCGGGGTCGTTGTTGTGGGAATCATTGGCTCGACTGATCTTGCGCTCACCCGCACCGAACTTCAGACGGTCGCTGATGGGGCGGCGTTGTCGGCAGCAGGCTCGATTACACCGTCTACGGTCATGCTCGACGGTTCGCGGTTACTCATTCGATTATCCGATTCGACCGTTCGGCGCGACGCCTCGGCGTATCTCAGAGCCTCTGCCGTGACGGGAGTTCGACTCGTTTCTGCCAGAACGCCAGACAGCCGAACCGCTGTTGTGACCATCTCACGCGTGTGGAAACCGCCGATGGTCAGCGAGTTCCTCCCCTACCGATTGACGCTCTCGGCGACCGCTCGCGCTCGAAGCGTTCTGCGGTGAGGGGTTCGATAGTCTGGACATCTCATGATTTCTCTTGATGTCTCAGACCGAATCGCCGCTATTCGGTCGTCGTTTGCCGACATCGTCTCCGTCGTCAACATTCCAGCGCTCGAGTCGACGATCGCCGAATTGTCGGAGCAGGCTGGTGCGACGGACCTGTGGGACGACCAGGCTGCTGCCCAGAAAGTGACGAGCGAGCTGTCGCACGCGCAGTCACAGCGCGCCAGAGTCATCGAAGTGCAACAGCGCCTTGACGACCTCGACGTGTTGCTTGACATGGCAAAAGAGGCAGGAGATGACGACTCGGCGCGGGAGACGCTCGCCGAACTCGACGGACTAGAGAAACTCATCGGTGAAATGGAAGTGCAAACACTTCTCGACGGCGAATACGACGCGCTCCCCGCCATCATCACGATTCGCGCAGGGGCTGGAGGCGTCGACGCGGCCGATTTCGCCGACATGCTCTTGCGTATGTATGTCCGCTGGGCTGAGAAACACAAGTACCCCGCAACGGTTCTCGATGTTTCCTACGCGGAAGAAGCGGGGATTAAATCCGCCACTCTGCAGGTTGACTCCCCGTTCGCCTTCGGCACGCTTTCGGTTGAAGCAGGAACCCATCGACTGGTCAGAATGAGCCCGTTCAACTCCGCCGGAAAACGGCAAACCTCGTTCGCCGCGGTCGAAGTTGTCCCCTTGCTCGCCGCCGTCGAGGTCATCGACATCCCCGAATCCGATATTCGAATCGACGTATTTCGGTCGTCTGGCCCCGGTGGTCAGTCTGTCAACACCACCGACTCCGCCGTCCGAATTACGCACCTTCCCTCGGGAATTGTTGTCTCGTGCCAAAACGAGAAAAGCCAGATTCAAAACCGTGCGGCAGCGATGCGAGTCCTCCAGAGTCGCCTTCTGCTTCTCCAGCGCGAAGAAGAAGCAAAGAAGAAAAAGGAGCTCGCCGGGGTGATCACAGCGTCGTGGGGTGACCAGATGCGCTCCTATGTCATGGCGCCGTATCAAATGGTGAAAGACCTTCGGACGGATTACGAAGTGAACAACCCGTCGGCCGTATTTGACGGTGACCTTGACGGCTTTATCGCGGCGGGGATTCGCTGGCGGAAGCGCGCAATCGAGTAGGTCTGTGTCGTTCCCGAACTGCCAGCGGGTCAGTCGTAGGCTGAAGAACGATGATTCGATTCGATGGGGTTTCCAAGGTGTATCGGACGGGAAACCGCCCTGCACTCCACGACGCAACCCTTGAGGTGAAACCGGGCGAGTTCGTTTTTCTCGTCGGCGCCTCTGGTTCGGGTAAATCATCGTTCCTCCGGCTTATCCTTCGCGAAGAGCGGGCCTCGAGCGGTTCCATTCACGTTCTCGGTCAGGATCTCGCGCGCCTGTCCAACCGTAAAGTCCCCTTCTACCGACGCAACCTCGGTGTGGTGTTTCAGGATTTCCGCCTGCTCCCCACCAAGACGGTGTTCGATAACGTCGCGTTCGCACTTCGTGTTCTCGGCAAGTCGGAAGCGTTCATCCACGACGCTGTCCCAGAGGTTCTCGGGCTCGTCGGTCTCGGGAACAAGGAAAACCGACTCCCGCACGAACTCTCTGGTGGAGAACAGCAGCGCGTCGCAATCGCCAGAGCTGTCGTCAACAAGCCGGCAATACTTCTCGCCGATGAACCGACGGGAAACCTCGACCCGAACACGTCGAAGGGGATCATGGACGTGCTGACCAACATCAACGCGGCCGGCACCACCGTTCTCATGGCGACCCACGACAGTGCAATCGTCAACAAGTTCCACAAGCGCGTCATCGAATTGACGGATGGGCGAATCATTCGTGACGAAGCGGTTGGCCGTTACAACAATGCTGAGGGGCACAACCGAACGGCCGACTTGACCCCGCTTCGCGCCGATTCTCAGCCCATCGCGGTTCAGCCACTCGATTTCGACCCGATTCCCGACTTCGACCCGATGGCACCGACTAGCGAAGCGATTGACCTTTCCTACCTCGATCGTTCGACCAACGAGGAGCCGCTGTGAGTTGGCGGTTTGTCCTCATTGAAGCCTGGAACGGTCTTCGCCGCAACGTCTCCATGGTCGTCTCGGTTGTGCTTGTCACGCTCGTTTCGCTGACGTTCGTCGGCTCTGCCGTTCTGCTGCAAGCACAGGTGCAGTCGATGAAGTCGTTCTGGTACGACAAAGCGCAAGTAGCGGTGTACCTCTGCACGCAGTACTCGACACTCGGCACGTGCGATCAGCAAGAAGCTAGCGCTGACCAGATCGCGGCCGTTGAGGCACAGCTCGGCTCTGACACGCTCACCCCCTACATCGACAAGTTCTATTTCGAGAACCACGAACAGGCCTATGAAGTGTTCGTTGAGCAGTTTGCCGGCAGCGCTGTCGTCGATCTCGTGACCCCCGACCTGCTTCCGCAGACCTTCTGGGTGAACCTCACCGACCCGACCCAGTCGGCCATCATTTTCGAAGCCGTCGGCGGAATGTCGGGTGTCGAATCGGTGGTTGACCAGCGTTCATATCTTGACGGAATCTTCGCGATGCTCAACGCAGCGAGTTTGACCGCTGTCGGTGTCGCCGCTCTCATGCTCGTCGCCGCGGCGCTACTCATTGCGACAACAATCCGTTTGTCTGCGTTCTCCCGCAGACGAGAGCTCGCGATCATGCGTCTCGTTGGCGCATCCAACTGGTTTATTCAAACCCCGTTTATCCTCGAAGGCGTTGTCGCCGCGACAATCGGTTCGCTCCTCGCGTGCGTGGCAATCGCCGGGATTCTCATCTTCTTTGTCGGCGGCTATCTCGCCGATGCACTGCCCACGACTGCCTTCATCGAAATGGGCGATGCGTGGATTGTCTTCCCCATCCTGCTCGGACTGGGTGCTATCCTCGCTTCGGTCTCCGCGTACATCGCAATCTCGCGTTATCTCCGCGTCTAGCGTTTTCGGCTCGCGAGCCATCGCAGGGTAATTTGGTAGACATGTCGCAATCCGCAACCATCGCAGTCGTTGACGGGGAAGGAATCGGTCCATCAATAATCGAGGCGGCTTTGGATGCCTTGACAGCAGCTACCGATGTGACGGGTAGGTCAATAGGTGTCCACCGAATACCGGACTTGACCGAACGAGACGAATTTGGACTCGTCGTCGGCGAGGATACTAAAAGGGAATTCGAGTCGGTCTTCAACCAAGGTTTTCCTGTGCTTCACGGGCCGGCAGGTGGGCGGTTTGTCTACCAACTTCGCGACATTTTTGGCCTCGCGGTCAAGCACACTCCAATTGTGCCGTGGAAAGAGCTGGCAAACTCGAGCGTTGTCGATTC
>WLES01000038.1 GCA_009704155.1 Actinomycetota bacterium
ATCGAGGTGTCGCTGCGTCCGGCAGCAGAACAACGGTGTTGCCCGCGAGAATCGCCGGTAACAGGTCGCTCGCGGGAAGCGTGAACGGGTAATTCCACGGAGTGATGATTCCAACAACACCGACCGGAACGTGGTGTTCGATTGTTTTCGTGAGCACGGGGATTGCGCCAGCTCGCCGCTGCGGGCGAAGGAGCTTCGGGGCAACACGTGCGTAATAGGCGGTCAATCCCGCGACATCGAGGATTTCGTCGAGTGCAGCAAGTCGCGCCTTGGCCGTGTCCGCTTGGATAGCGTCGAGGATGTCGTCCCGGCGCTCAAGGATTAGTTTGCCGAACCGACGCGCGATTCGAGTGCGCTCGCGAACAAGCGTAGCTGACCAGGTGGTTGCGGCGGCTCGCGCCTTCGTGACGGCAGTGTCAATCATCGTGTTGCCACACTACCGTTGCAACGGCGTTATTGACAGGTGCAGCGGTCTTCGACCTTCACGCCAGCGAGCGCTTCTTCGACGTGCTGACCGCAACCCGACCAGGTCGGTTTGCCGCAGCTGTTGCAGGTGATTTGTGAGCACACAGTGTGTCCTTTCGTTGGGTTGTTGTTAGTGAGTTGGCGTTGTGGTGCGGCTTCTCGCATCGGTTCCCGAGTTCCACGTCAGGTATCCGCCGTCAAGGTTGAGTGCGTTGATTCCGTGTGCGCGAAGGATCTGAGTTGCGGTGTGTCCTCGCTGGCCGACCTTGCAGTGCACGATGACCTCGCGGTCGGTCGGTATCTCGTCCATTCGCGAACGCAACTCATCTACCGGAATGAGAAGCGCATCGGGGATACTCCCCGCGGCGTTCTCAGCGTCCGTGCGAACGTCAAGAATGATGGCGCCTTGCTCGCGGCGCTCGTCGACTTCGTGCCACTGAACTGTCGGAGTTCGACCGTCGCGCACGTTGTTTCCGACATAGCCTGCTTGATTAATTGCGTCTTTCGCCGAACCAAACTGAGGTGCGTAAGCCAGTTCAAGATTCATCAAGTCGTCGATTGTGAGGCCTGCATAAATGGCTGTCGCGATTACGTCCACTCGTTTGTCAGCGCCGTCTTTGCCGACGGCTTGGGCTCCGAGGAGTCGACCGCTCGTGGGGTGAAACACAACCTTGATCGCGAGCGTTTCGGATCCGGGGTAGTAGCCGGCATGCGAACCCGGGTGTAGGTGAATGACCGAGTGCGCAAGTTTCGCCCGCTTTGCTTGTGCTTCGGTCACACCAGTGACTGCTGCCGCCATTCCGAATGCACCAATGATTCCCGTGCCAATGCTGGGTCGCGCAGTGACGGATTCCCCGGCAATCACGTCGGCGACAAGGCGTCCGTGTCGGTTAGCGAGGTTGGCGAGCCAAATCATTGAAGGGTCACCGGTTGCAATGCTTGTCTTTTCGGCCGCGTCACCAACGGCATAAATGTCGGGGTCGCTGGTTCGCTGGTGCTCATCAACCCAGATTCCACCGGCGTCACCGATTCTGAGTCCGGCTTCCACGGCAAGAATGTGGTCGGGAACCACACCGACCGATGACACAACGACATCGGCTGGAATGGTGTCGCCGGTGCTCAGCTTCACTCCCGCGTCCGTGATGGCTGTTGCATGCGAACCGAGGATGATTGTGACACCGTGATTCGACAGATGCTTATGGAACACCTCGACCATTTCAGGGTCGAATTGAGGAAGAATTTGGCCCTGTGATTGCACAATCGTCACCGCGTGCCCAGCGTGAACAAGGTTTTCTGCGACTTCAATGCCGATGAACCCAGCTCCGAGAATCACCACGTTCTGGTTGTCGCGCACGTTGACGGCGTCGGCAATTGCGTCAGCATCGGGCACATTTCGAAGCGTCAGTGCGCGGTCGAATCCGGGGATGTCGAGTTGGCGCGGTTTTGCACCGGGGGAAAGAACGAGCGAGTCATATGTGTCTAATGTTTCCTCGCCGGTTTCCGTGTTGCGCACCGTCACCGTCTTTGCCGCCGGGTCTATTGACACTACGCGCGAATTGACGCGTACGTCGAGGTTGAACCTCTTGCCGAGCGACGCCGGGGTTTGGAGAAGGAGTTGTGAACGGTCAGTAATGACCCCGCCAATGAAGTACGGCAAGCCGCAGTTCGCGAAAGACACGTAAGGGCCTTGCTCGTAAACGACGATTTCGGCGGATTCGTCGAGTCGACGAAGTCTCGTCGCTGCCGACATTCCGCCAGCGACTCCTCCAACGATGATGGTCTTCACGGTGTTCCTTAGGCGAGTGACATGAACGCTTTTTCGAGAGCGATCTTGTTGTCACTCCCTTCCGGATCGTTGGCGCAGTGGGTCATCCCTGTGGAGATGATCGAAAATCCTGCCCGTGACAATGCGGTGCTGGCGGCAGAGAGCTGTGTGAGGATTTCGGTGCAGTCTCGGCCCTCATCAATCATTTTGACGATTCCACCGATTTGCCCTTGAATGCGGGCAAGGCGGTCCCTGGCTGACTTGAGTTCTTCTACATCGATTTTCATCATTTGGTCCTCGCATTGTGCACGCTGTTGAATTTTAGTATACCCTAGGGGGTATGCAAAAAACAAACTCGCTTCCTAGATTTGTCACCGCCGTTTTCGCCGCTGTCGCCGCGATCGGCCTCATGGTTGGATTGTCAGGCTGCTCGCCTCAGACTGTAGACATGGAAACAGTCACCGCCGTCATCGATGTCCGCACCCCGGAAGAAGTTGCCACCGGACACCTTGAGGGTGCCGTGATCATCGACTGGAACAGCCCAACATTCGCCGACGAGGTCTCGAAGCTCGACCCCGCTGGAACCTATGTCATCTACTGCCGTTCGGGAAACCGCGCAGGACAAGCAATCGAGGCGATGAAGGAGATGGGATTCACCAATCTCACCAATGCCGGTTCACTTGCCGAAGCCGCTGAACAAACGGGGCTGGCCATCGTTCAATAACCCCTGCAACGTTATTCGTGGGTCCGCCGACAAGCGGACCCACGATCGTTTAAGAGGTGAAGCGGCCGAACCACGGCAGAAAACGGCCAACCTGGCGACCGTATTCGACGTAGTTTTCACCGAATCGGTCAACCAGGAGTGACTCCTCAAACCGTGCCTTGTAGGCGAGCAACCCACAAAGTGAGCCCGCGACCACGATGTGTGCCCACGATGCCGCCCCAACGGCTGTTCCCAGCGCAACAGCGATGAGACCCGTGTAAATCGGGTGCCGCGCTAAGCCGTACGGTCCTGTCGTTCGAAGTTCGGCACGTTGGTTGGGCATGGGGTGTGCCGTCAACGAACGACCAAGCACCGCACCAGCCCACACCATGACGACCAACCCGAACAGAAAACTCAATTGCGCAAAGAGTTCCGTGAACGGGTTGCCCAGCCACGCCAAATCTCCAGCCGGAAGCACAATGAGAACCCCGATGAGGGCGAACTGCCCAAGGACGAGAAGCGAACCCTTCGACCGTGAACTCATCCGCGCCACCTAGACGAGATTGTCGAGGTGAGGGTCGCCGACGCGAGTCGGAACCATCATTGCCTTGATCTCGGCACGGTCAAGCATTTCCGTCATGCGGCGCTGGCGCTGCTTCGGGATAAGCGTGACCACGGTGCCAGCGCGACCAGCGCGACCGGTTCGACCCGATCGGTGCAAGTACGTCTTGTACTCGTCTGGAGCATCCGCCTGGATGACGAGGTCAATCTCGTCAACGTGGATACCGCGAGCAGCAACGTCGGTCGCCACGAGAACGTTGACGATACCCTTCGTGAGCTTCTCAAGGTTGCGGTTGCGTCGAGCCTGGTTGAGGTCACCGTGCAGGCTGGTTGAGCGGATTCCCGCGTCTTCCAGTGCGTCAGACAACTGATCGGCGTAGGCGCGGGTCCGAGTGAAGACCAAGGTCTTTTCGGAACGGCGAACCATGTGCTCGATGAGCGGAATCTTGTCGCGGTGATCCACGATGAAGACGCGGTGGTCAATCGTTGCTGACGACTGGTCCTCGCCTGCAACCTCGTGGATCGCCGGGTTCTCGAGGAACTCGTCGATGATCGCAGCCACACCCTTGTCGAGGGTTGCGGAGAAGAGCAAGCGCTGGCCTTCGGCGTCCGTTGCTCGAAGAATTCGCTGCACGGGCTCAAGGAACCCGAGGTCGCACATGTGGTCAGCTTCGTCGAGCACCGTGATGGTGATGTTCGACAAGTCGACGTAACCCTGGCGTGCGAGGTCTTCAAGGCGGCCGGGTGTTGCGATGATGATGTCAACACCGCGGCGAAGGCTCATGACCTGCGAACCCTGCGGCACGCCACCAACGATTGTGGTGGTGAACAGCCCAACCGATTTTGCGATGGGCATCACGGTGCGGTTGATCTGCTGCGCGAGTTCACGCGTTGGAGCGAGGATGAGGGCCCGTGGGCTTCGACCCTGCTGACGGCGCTTTCCGCCGCCGTTCTCCATCAAGCGCTCGACGAGCGGTGCACCGAATGCGATCGTCTTGCCAGAGCCGGTGCGTCCACGTCCGAGGACATGTCGGCCAGCAAGTACGTCCGGGATTGTTGCCGCTTGGATCGGGAATGGTGACGAAGCACCGAGCTCAGCAAGGGCAGTAGCGATGTTGCGGCCAAGACCAAGGTCTTCGAACGAGACACCGACAACGTCATCCGCTGTCGTCGCCATTGCCTGCAAGCGCTCGAGTACTACGTCATCCTGAGGAACGAAGGGTTCTCTGCGCTCGTCACGACGCGGGTAGAAATCCGAATCGCGCGGTGCACGGTCATCACGGGCTGGGCGTGAATCACGAGCCGGGCGGCTATCGCGACTAAAGCGGTCGTTGCGAGGTGCACGGTCATCGCGTGCCGGACGCGAGTCGCGGTTGAAACGGTCTGTGCGAGGTGCACGGTCGTCTCGCGCTGGACGTGAGTCGCGGTCGAGACGGTCCGTGCGCGGAGCACGGTCATCACGAGCCGGACGTGCATCACGAGCCGGACGGCTATCGCGACTAAAGCGGTCGTCACGCGGCGCGCGGTCATCACGAGCCGGACGGCTGTCGCGGTCGAAACGGTCAGTGCGCGGTGCTCGATCGCTCGAATACTCGGGGCGGGTGCGAACGGAGTCGTCGCCAGCTTTCGGGTATCCCGACTTTCCGCGCCCAGCAGGCGCGGCTGTCGAATGAGTCTTGCCCGACTTAGCCCAGCGGGGCTTCTTGCCCGCCGTGGCCTTCGGAACGAAGTTCTTGGCGCGAGGACTGCGCCCAGTTGGAGTTGACATTGTGATACTTCCCGGCTTGTACGGTTCCACGGCAGCATCAGCTGCACGGCGTCAATCACACGCGGATTGACAACGATATTCGAGGGATGGCTGCTCGCGACTTCGTGTCACAAGCAGAGGCCCCGAACCTACAAACCAGAACTGTGTTCTTACAACACGTTCAGAGCCAACCTTTTCAGCGTAACAGGCAAACGCACAAACACCTAGCGCGAGTATCATCGCACTATGAACACACTTGACTACGAAATGTTTGTTGCCCAAAACCCCTGGGCTATCGTCGGCCTCTTGTCGGCCGTTGTTTTGGCCATCACGCTCAAGGGCTTTGCACTGTGGCGGGCAGCGCGCAACAATTCGTCAGGCTGGTTTGTCGCACTTCTCCTCATCAATACCTTCGGCATTTTGGAGCTTCTTTACCTGGTCGTGTGGGGCCGCAACAAGAAGTAGCCCATCCACGGTTCTGCTGGCGAGAGTAGTCTGGCGTCATGACATCAACTGAATCCACAACAGCAAATCGTGCGCTCAAGGGTGTTCGCCGCGTTGCGGTATGGACCATCATTGTTTCTCTGGTAATTGCTGCCCTGATTGGTATCGCAACGATTGTCAGCGGTGAGTTCGGTGAACTACAGGCTAAAGTCCTCCTCACAACCCTTGCTGTCGCCGGTGCGGCGATCCTTGCGCTGTGCCACCTCGCTGTACTCGGCCGAGACGTCAAAGTTCTGGGCTGGATTGGAATTGGAACGAGCGCCGTCACGCTGGCTGCTGCATCAATACTCATCTGGTGGAACTGGAGCGACACCGAGAACATGTATGGCTCAAGTTCTGTGTACATGAACATCACCAAACTCTTCGCGATCTCACTTCTCCTCGCGGTGTCCTTTGCTCACGCCAACCTCATGCTCCTGCTCGCCACTGCTCCATTCAAATGGATGCGCGTTGTTCTCGACCTCAATCTCGTTCTCATCGGGATTGTCCCGCTTCTCGTCATCCCGGTCATTCTTTCCGACGGTGGATTCCCCCCTCAATCCCTGTCAGACATGTATTGGCGATTCTTCGGGGTGGTTCTCATTCTCGATGCGCTCGGGACGGTTGCCCTCCCCGTGATCACGTTGATCGCGCGAGGAAAACAGCGCGCAGCCGGGATTGATCCGGTTCGACCGTCGGTTGTTGAACTCACCCTTCGCGATGAGCGTGCGGAATGGGTCGGGCGGGAAGCGGTGGCCGCCAAAACAACCCCGTTGGCCGTGGTTGAAGGGCTTATCGACAAGGCACGCAAGGCGAAGTAGTGCCGGCGTCGAACACTCGAAATGCCGTCGTTGTCGACGACGAACCGCTCATCTGCAGCATCATCGCTGAAATCCTCGAATCGGACGGGTGGAATGTCACACGCACGCACGATGCACTCGGCGCAATCACCGCGGCTCGAGAATCGCCGCCCAATCTCGTCGTTGCTGACATTGACTTGGGAATGGGGCCGACGGGAATCGACGTTGTCCAACGCATCCGATCCGACTACCCAACGGTTCCGGTTGTCTTCATCACAAACCTTTCTGACCCGAGAATCACCGGCAGCGGTTGGAAATCGATTCCCGCCGACGCGTCCTACATCGTCAAAACCGAACTGAACTCAACGGATGCTCTTCGTGAAGCGGTATCGCGAGCGATCGGCACAGGCGACGCAATCCGGCAGATGTCCGATAAGGCACCCTCACGGGCCCTGTCGGCGATTCAAGTGAACGTCCTTCAACTTGTTTCGGCCGGCTTGACCAACGCCGAAATTGCTCAAGCACGAGAGACCAGTGTGCGCGCGGTCGAACGCATGCTGAATCGAATGATTGAATCGGCTGGAATTCCCCCTGGTCCAACCGCGCGTGTTCAACTCGCGAGACTTTATTGGAATGAACTCAGTGGACGGAAATAGTTCGGTTCGACGTCGCACGTTCTCGATTCGACAAATACAATCTCTCATCGAGAGTCCGTGGCTGTTCCGCTGGCAGACACTCCTTCCCTATTCACTCGTGGGTGTTCTCTTGGGATACGCATCGGAGGTTTTCCGCCTTTCTCAACGTTCAGTTGTCACTGGTCTCGCGGTTTCTGCGCTGTCCGTGAGTTTGACAACTGCGTTGATCGTTGGTGTTGGATTTGCGCTCCGAAGCGTCAGGCGGAACCGCGTTCCGATCGTGTTTGGTTCGCTCATCGCCGTTG
>WLES01000039.1 GCA_009704155.1 Actinomycetota bacterium
ACTCGGCTATCCGCGTCGTCGGTTTCCGTGGGCGCGTGTCACGGGCGAGGATCTCGACGGGAACCCCATCGACATCTCTGGTGACGGGCTCCTGGGGCAGGCGCTCCAACACGAGACCGACCATCTCGACGGTGCGGTTTACATCGAGGGACTTGACCCCGACATCAAACGGATGGCACTCCGAGACATTCGCGAATCGGAGTGGTTCCGCCTCTAGTCCTTGAGGACTAACCCCTTGGTGTCGGGGTTTGTGTCGTAAATCGAGTCGATTTCAGCAGCGTAGTCGGCGACGATGACATGGCGTTTGATGCTCATCTTCGCAGTGAGGTGGCCTGTCGCTTCAGTGAACTCTGTTGGAAGCACAATGAACTTCCGAACTGATTCGGCGCGTGACACCTTCTTGTTTGCGCGGTCGACAGCGGTTTGAATTTCAGCGAGAACAGCTGGGTTCGTTCCGGCCTCTTCGAGGCTCATCTCTGGGTCGAGCTTGTGGTTCTGCAACCACGTTGGAAGCATTTCAGAGTCAAGCGTCACCAGTGCGGCAACGTACGGGCGGTTATCTCCGACGACAACACACTGGCCGACCAGCGGGTTCGATCGGATCGGGTCTTCGAGAACTGCCGGTGCCACGTTCTTGCCTCCGGCCGTGACGATGAGTTCTTTCTTTCGACCCGTGATTGTGAGATAGCCGTCGTCATCGAGCGAACCGATGTCACCTGTTCGGTACCAGCCGTCGACGAACGATTCGGCATTTGCTTTGTCGTTGTGCCAATAGCCCTGGAAAACGTTGACACCCTTGACGAGCACTTCACCGTCCTTGGCGATCTTGATGGAGACACCCGCAAGCGCTGGGCCCACCGTGCCGATTTTGAACCTCTGGGGAACGTTGATCGATGCCGGTCCGGTTGTTTCCGTGAGGCCGTAACCCTCGAGAACGCGCATACCGAGTGCTCGATAGAAGTGGCCGAGGCGAAGCCCGAGCGGAGCAGAACCGCTAATTGCGTATGCGACGTTCCCGCCGAGTGCAGCGCGCAACTTCGAGAGGACAAGGCGGTCCATCAGGGCGAACTGAATCTTGAGCCCGAAAGGAACCTTTCCTTCGTCTAGAGCCTTTGAATAGGCAATCGCGGTTCGCGCGGCAAGGCGGAAGATGTTTCCCTTGCCTCCCGCCTCGGCTTTCTGCTCTGATGAGTTGTAAACCTTTTCGAACACGCGGGGCACTGCCAACAGGAACGTCGGTTTGAACGACCCGAGCGATGGGAGAAGTTGTTTCGTGTCGGGCTGGTGCCCGACGCGGACGCCAGCATGGACACAGAGGATGGAGATCATGCGGGCATAAATGTGCGCTGTCGTGATGAAGAGGAGGGTTGATGCACCCTTCATGTACACAACCTCAGCCATCCACACAGCCGAGTTGGCGATGGTGTCGACAAAGTTAGCGTGGGTTAACACGCAACCCTTGGGGTTACCGGTGGTTCCGGAGGTGTAAATCAGGGTGGCTATGTCGGAAGCCTTCGCGACGTTGCGAGCCTTTTCGACCGCTGCGTCTGTAACGCCGGCTCCACCCTTGACGAGCGACGCTATGTCTCCCTTGTCCATTCGCCACGCGTGAGCGATTGCAGGCAGGCTCTTCTTGACTTCGCTGAACTTCCCAAAGTGTTCTTCAGTCTCAACGATGATCCCGACCGCGCCAGAATCTTCAAGGATGAACTTGACCTGCGAAGGGGAGGATGTTTCGTAGATGGGAATGAGGATTCCACCCGCATAGAACATCGCAAAGTCGATGAGGATCCATTCGTAGCGCGTGGAGCAAATGATTCCCACACGGTCACCCGGCTTGACGCCGGCGTTGATGAAGCCTTTGGCGAGAGCGACCACCTGAGCACGGAACTCCGCGGTTGATACCGGAGACCAACCACCCTCGGCTGTCGGGAGCCCGAAAAGCACGTGGTCAGGGTCGGAGACGAAACGTTCTTCGAGGAAGTCACTGACCGTTCTCTTCGGGTCGTGCGGGACAACTGCTGGGGTCGATGTTTCCTGCATTGTGGCTCCTAGGGGAAGTGTTGCCCAACTCTATCCAACAAGAGGCAATTTGGCGAGAGAGGAATTCTTAGAATCTGCAAAGTGAATAAGATGTCAGGATGTTCTACTGGTTGGTCAAAAACCTTGTTCTCGGGCCGTTGCTCATGAGAGTTTTTCGCCCGTGGGTCAAGGGTATGGAGAATGTTCCAGCAACGGGTGCGGCAATTCTCGCAAGCAACCATCTCTCGTTTGTCGATTCCATCTTTCTTCCGCTCGTGCTCAAACGGCCCGTGACGTTCCTGGCGAAGGCTGAGTACTTCACAGGCAGAGGCGTCAAAGGATGGCTCGTTCGACAGTTCTTCATCGCAACCGGGCAAATCCCCATCGATCGCTCAGGCGGCCAAGCGAGCGAAGACTCACTTAACACCGGGCTTCGGGTGTTGTCGGAAGGAAGACTCCTCGGCATTTACCCCGAGGGAACGAGGAGTCCCGACGCGAAGTTGTATCGCGGTCGAACGGGTATTGCCCGAATGGCTCTTGAAGCAAAGGTCCCCATCATTCCCGTTGCAATGATTGACACCGACAAGGTCATGCCCATCGGATCCACTATGCCGTCCGTCAAGCGAGTCGGCGTGCTCTTCGGTCAGCCGCTTGACTTCTCTCGATTCGATGGTTACGAAAACGACCGTTTCGTTCTCCGCGCAATCACGGATGAGATCATGGTGGAGATTCACCATCTCTCCGAGAAAGAGTACGCGGACGAATACGCCAGTTCAGCACGTGCCCGAGTTGATGGGTGAACGCTCCCGATAGGGTTAAGAGACACACGAGTAGCTAAGGGAATCAGTGACCGCACACAATTCAGCCGATAACCTCGCAATACTCGAGGGCCTTGAGGCGTGGCGAAAACTGCCTATCAAGCAACAGCCGCAGTGGCCAAATGCCGATGACCTCAATCGTGTGACAGCAGAGTTGTCGATGTTGCCCCCGCTTGTGTTTGCGGGTGAAGTAGATCAGCTCAAGGCTCGACTCGGTCGGGTGGCCCAGGGTGAAGCGTTTCTCCTCCAGGGTGGCGACTGCGCCGAGACGTTCGAAGCAGCAACGGCTGACAAAATTCGCAACCGGGTGAAGACAATCCTGCAGATGGCGGTCGTTTTGACATACGGCGCCGCGATGCCGATTGTGAAAATGGGACGCATGGCAGGACAGTTCGCCAAGCCGCGCTCGAGTGACGAAGAAACCCGTGGCGACGTTACCCTTCCGGCGTATCGCGGCGACATCGTCAATGGTTACGATTTCACGCCAGAGTCACGGGCCGCTGACCCCCGTCGAATTATCCAGGGCTACCACACTGCCGCTTCCACGCTGAACCTCATTCGTGCGTTCACCCAGGGTGGATTCGCTGACTTGCGTGAGGTCCACTCGTGGAACAAAGGATTTGCCGAAAACCCCGCGAATAAACGCTACGAACAACTTGCGAAAGAGATCGACCGCGCCATCAAATTCATGGCCGCGGCCGGCGCAGATTTCGATGAGCTCAAGCGGGTGGAGTTTTATTCGAGCCACGAAGGTCTTCTCATGGACTATGAACGCCCCTTGACTCGAATTGATTCGCGCACGGGGTACCCCTACAACACCTCAGCGCACTTCGTGTGGGTGGGGGAGCGCACGCGTGATCTCGACGGTGCACACATTGACTACTTTTCTCGAATTCAGAACCCGATCGGCATCAAACTCGGCCCCAAGACGACACCCGACGACGTCATGAAGCTGATCGACGTCCTCGACCCCAACCGCGAACCGGGTCGTCTCACATTTATTACCAGGATGGGAGCTGGCGTGATTCGCGACGCTCTTCCGCCACTGTTGGAGGCAGTGCACAATTCCGATGCGCTCCCCGTGTGGGTCACTGACCCAATGCACGGAAACGGCATAACCACACCGAACGGATACAAGACACGCAGATTCGATGATGTTGTTGACGAGGTTAAGGGATTCTTCGAAGCCCACCACGCTGTTGGCACGTTCCCCGGTGGAATCCACGTCGAGCTCACCGGTGATGACGTGACAGAGTGTCTGGGCGGCGCAGAGATGATCGATGAGGAGACTCTTGCTTCACGATACGAATCGCTGTGCGACCCTCGACTCAACCACAAACAGTCTCTCGAGCTGGCATTTTTGGTTTCCGAGGAGTTAGCCGCTTTCCGAGCATGAGCGACGTGACGGCCGTAGTTCCAGGGTTGCTCACGGGTCTCTCGCTCATCGCCGCAATCGGTGCTCAAAATGCGTTTGTCATCCGCCAGGGTCTCACTCGCAGGTTCGTGTTCGAGGTCGCGCTGGTTTCCTCGGTACTGGACGCGACCCTCATCCTCCTCGGAGTGGCGGGGCTCGGTGTTCTCATCTCTAGTGTCCCCATTCTGTTCGAGGTCATCCGCTGGTTCGGCGTTGCGTACCTCGTCTGGTTCGGAATTGGCTCGATTCGCAGAGCGATCAACCCGGAGACAATGTCACTCGACGGCGACACGGCGGCAACACGTCGTACGATCGTGCTGTCGACCGTGACGTTCTCGCTCCTCAATCCTCACGTCTACCTGGACACCGTCGTGTTTCTCGGTTCCGTAGCAAACCAGTTTGCTGATTCACGGTGGTGGTTCGCGCTGGGCGCGTGTCTCGCGAGTTTCGTCTGGTTCTTCTCGATTGCGTACGGTGCACGTTCTCTCGCTCCCTATGTGACGAGCGTACGGTTTTGGCAAGTGCTTGATTCATTCATTGCACTCACGATGTTCACCATCGCAGGCGTGCTCGCGTTCGCACCGCTCGGTTAGAAAATTCCGTAAACGGTAACTTTTGACCCTCGCGGAACTTCGCGAGTTGCGGCTGGAACCGTTTCTTTGGCCTTCGCAAAACTGTCGTCCCAGAATTCTTCAGGGATCGTTGTTGACACCGTGACGAGGAACCCTGCCCGCTCGAGAGCGGTCTTGGCTTGGGCAATTGTTAACCCTGAGGTCGAGGGTACTGCGACAAGGTCGGGGCCTTTCGATACGATCAGCGTCACGCTGTCGCCTCGGCGAATGACAGTGTCAACGGACTTCACACTGATCACACGCCCTTCGTCGACAGTGCTGGAAAACTCCAAGACGGCAACGGGTAGAACTTTGAGCCCCGCCGCTTCGAGTGCTGATGTCGCGTCGTCTGCTGATTCACCCACAACATCGGGAAATGGCCCGGCCGACGACAGAAGTGTGACACTGTCGCCGAATCGAACAGTCGCACCGGGTTCGAGTTGGTCGCCACCGGTCGCAGAGAGCCCAATCATTGAATTGACCGATGCATCTTCTGAGAACTCTTCGATGACCTCAGCAACAACCAGCCCGAGCTCGGTCAACATCGACCGGTAGTCGTTGAGTGATACCCCCTCAAACGCTGGAATGATCACGGGGAACGGCCCGTCCGAAATGACGAGCTGGACCTCTGATCCTCTCGGAAGGAAGTCATCGAGTGACGGCTCGGTGCCGAGAGCAAGCCCGGCTTCGACGTCGTTATCGAAGCTCACGATGTTCGGGTCAACAAGAATGAGTCCAGCATCGGTAATGGCCGCTCGCGCCTCCGCTTCCGACATTCCTTCAACCGAGAAGGGAGCAACGACAGCGCCGGGTCCTTGCGAAAACCACCAACCCGCGCCACCGATTAAGGCGACAATCGTTACGAGAGCCACGATTAGTGCGGCGCGTGGCACTCGCAGCTTTCGCGATGTCCGTGGCGACCCGGTCGAGTTTGCGAGGTTTACGGTGTTATCCGTTGCCCGTGACGTTTCCTGAATCGTGCCGAGAACAGCTGTCCGGAGCGAATCGTTCTCGCTCACTGGCGGATTCTTGAAGGACGCCGGCAGGACAGTTGTTTGCGCGGCGGTGTCCTGTGCGGCGGTGGTTCGCCGAGAAATTGACGCAGCCCGGAGATCATCGAGAAATGCGCGAGCATCACCGTGGCGGTTTTGCGGTTGCTTCGACGTCGCTTTTTGGATGACCGCATCGAACTCCGGTGTGACGGAATCAACGACGTTCGACGCGAGGGGCATCGGCGATTTCGCGTGCTGCATCGCAACTTGCATCGGGTTCTCACCGACAAACGGCTGGGTTCCCGTGAGCATTTCGTACAACATGACACCAACGGAGTACAAGTCGCTGCGGTTGTCTGCCTGTGAACGCGTGAGAAGTTCGGGGGCGATGTACGCAACGGTTCCCAGCAGTGAACCTCCGGTTTCTGTTGCGCTCGTGACGGGACGCGCCAACCCGAAGTCACCGAGCTTGATCCGGCCGTCATTGACGAGCATGACGTTTTCCGGCTTCACATCTCGGTGCAGAATCCCTTCGCGGTGAGCAACGGAGAGTGCCTGAAGAATTGCCGTGGCGATGTCGAGGGCTTGCTCGGGGTTGAGTTGCCCGTAGTCGTTGAGAAGCTCGCGGAGGGTGATTCCTGGAAGGAGCTCCATTACGAGGTAAAGGATTTCGCCCTCGTGGCCCTGGTCGAACACCGACACGATGTTGGGGTGGGCAAGCCCCGCGGTTTGGCGGGCTTCGCGAATGAACTTCGCGGCATACTCCTCGTCATTGACGAGGTGATCGTGCATGACCTTGACGGCGACTTTTCGTTCTAGTCTCAGGTCCGTCGCAAGGTAGACCTTGGCCATACCGCCACGAGCAATCCGTGACTCGATGAGGTAGCGCCCATCAATCGTGACACCGATGAGGGCGTCGTTCGATTGTTCGGGCATATGTCAATTCTATTCTTCGAAGGGGGGCGCGCGGAGTTGGCTCTAAGTCAGTTCAAACAACCAGTTCCACGCGCTCGCTTCCCATTTGGCATAGGCATCGGGGAAGGCACTGATCTGTACAGCTTGCGCGGCAGCGGCAACCGATTTGTTTTGCCACCCCGCAATGTCGAGAAGCCCTCGAGTATTTCCGGGAGTGGGGGATCCCGGGCCACCGAAAAATGCTCGAGTAGCGTACCGAGGGTCAAGAATCTGCTGGGGGGTTCCCCAACCCGATGACGGTCGTTGCTGAAAAAGCCCGACAGAATCACGATCCCCGTAGTTGAGATTCCGAAGTGTTGATTCCTGAGCCGCTGTTGCGAGTGCGATAACAATTCCGTAATTCGGGATATTCATCTCGCGCCCAACTTGGATAATGATTCGCGCATTGGTCGCCATTTCATCAGTCAGTCGCGTGATGAGAGTACCGTCTGCCACACCGCCGCCTGGTTTTGCGCGGGCGCCCGATA
>WLES01000004.1 GCA_009704155.1 Actinomycetota bacterium
CGAACTCTCTTTTGACACCGATGCGAGCACAGCTGACATCAGCGCGCAACTCACGGCAGCCCTCGCGTCATCTGGCGTCTTGACACTCACCGATGTCAAAGGCCAGTCGTACCTTGTTCCCGCCGCCAACGTGGCATACATCGAGTTCGGTTCGAGCCAGTCTCGACCCATCGGTTTCGTCAACTAACGACGCTAGGCAGTCAGACCGAGCGAGTCCATTCGCGTCGAATGCGCCGAGATGATCTCGGTGAACACCGGTTCAACACCGTCGGCAGCGATGACGGGATTGTCGCCGTAGGCGAGGGCGCTTTCTGCCATGAGCATGGTGTCCCCGACGAGTCGGCGGCCCCACATCGCGAGAACTGGTCGAATCCCCGGCTCTAACTCGATTCTCCGCGCGAGTTCAGCTCGAAGCACGTTGATCATGGTGTCGTCGGCGAGTGCCGCGACCACCTCTTTGCGAATCTTCACTGGAAGACCTTCTGCGAGCCTTCTCCAGAAGTCTTGAAGGAACGCCATCGTCACCCAGGTGCAGGCGACGCGCTCTGTCCAGTTGTGGCCGCGTGTCCGTCGTTCGAATTCGCGCGTCGGGACAATGAACGGGCTCATCGCTTCGACTCGATCGACCTTGAGTCGGTCGAGGACGGCAGCGAGAGTCGAGAATCGCCTGAAGCACTCTTCTGCGACGAGCGCGAGGGTTGTCTCCGTTTCCAGGTCTGTCGCATCGTGTGCGTGTCGGGCGGCCGATTCGGCGTATCGCAGGAAAAGGTATGCACTCTGCCCGAGGAAAACAGCTGGCTCTGGGGCAAGGTCGGTGAATTCGATTCGGAGTCCGCTGTCGTCATCGCGCGACCGCACGGTGGGTGCGGGTTTCGACGACGTTGATCGTTTCCAAAAGGGTGGTGCCACGCAACCAGCATAGGCAGTCACAGCCCACGGGTAGACTATGAATACCAACTGATTGGGTATTTTGTGACTTTTCGTGAACTCGGCATCGACGGCGACATCGCTGATGCACTAGCCAGCCATGGCATTACCGACCCTTTTCCCATCCAAGAACAGACAATTCCTTTGGCGCTTCAACGCCAGGACATCATCGGACAAGCCAAAACGGGAACGGGTAAGACGTTCGGTTTTGGCCTACCCCTCATCCAGCGGCTCGGGCCAAACCCCGAACCGGGCGTGAAGGCTCTCATTGTTGTTCCGACACGCGAACTGTGTGTTCAGGTAACAGAGGACATTCAGCTCGCCATCGCGAACCGCGCGACCACCGTTGCGGCGATTTACGGCGGCAAAGCCTACGAGGATCAGGTTGATCTCATCAAGGCTGGTGCACAAATCATCGTCGGAACTCCAGGCCGTCTCCTCGACCTTGCGAACCAGCGTCTCCTGTCGTTCAAGAATGTCCAGGTCATGGTGCTCGACGAAGCTGACCGCATGCTTGATCTCGGGTTCCTCGGTGATGTTGAGAAGCTGTTTGCTCAAACACCCGCTGATCGCCACACGATGCTGTTCTCAGCTACGATGCCGGGGCCGATTGTTGCCCTCGCGCGTCGATTCATGACGAAACCAATTCACATTCGTGCATCAGACCCCGATGAAGGGCTCACTCAAGCGAACATCAAGCACGTCATTTACCGTGCTCACAACCTCGACAAGGATGAAGTCGTTTCCCGCATCCTCCAGGCAGAGGGCCGTGAGAAGGTCGTCATCTTCACACGCACCAAGCGAAGCGCCACCAAGGTAACGGATGAACTTGTCGATCGTGGCTTTGGCGCGACCGCTGTGCACGGTGACATGAGCCAAGAGGCGCGCGAACGTTCAATGGCTGCGTTTAAGGCTGGAAAGAAAGACATCTTGATTGCGACCGATGTCGCAGCTCGCGGCATCGACGTCGACGACGTGACCCACGTCATCAACTACACCGTCCCTGAGGACGACAAGGCATACCTGCACCGCGTCGGCCGAACCGGTCGAGCCGGACGAACCGGTATCGCCGTAACTTTTGTTGACTGGGAAGACATGCACAAGTGGCACCTCATCGCCCGCGCGCTGGATTTGCCGATGGAGCCCGACGAAACCTACTCGTCGTCGCCGCACCTGTTCACCGACCTTGACATCCCGGTTGGGGTCAAGGGCCGCTTGCGCGCATCGACAATGGCGCCTAAAACGTCTAGTGCCCCAGCTCGACCGTCACGCGATCGCCAGCGCACAGACAAGCCAGCGTCCGCATCGAGCGGCGGCGCTTCAGCAATTGATAAGCCAGCTGGAGCTGCACGCACACGCGAGCGCCGACGTCGTCCAGCCGGCACCGGCCCCACCGACTAACCCACCGCCAACCGAAAGGCTGATTCATGTCGCGCTCCGCCCTCGAGAACACTCCCCGCGTCAATCTGCGATTTGGCGCCTCACCGATTCATCGCCTCGACCGCCTCACCGATCACCTTGGCGGAAAAGTTGAGTTGTGGGCTAAGCGTGAAGATGTGAACTCGGGCATTGCCTATGGGGGAAACAAGACTCGAAAGCTTGAATACCTTGCTGCCGACGCCCTCGCTCAGGGCTGTGACACACTCGTGTCGATCGGCGGAGTGCAGTCAAACCACACGCGTCAGGTTGCCGCCGTTGCTGCAAAGCTTGGGCTCAAGGCTGTTCTCGTTCAGGAGCACTGGGTTGACTGGGATGAAGTCAACTACGAGAAAACCGGCAACATCCTGCTGAGTCGCATTCTCGGTGCCGACGTTCGTCTTGATTCAGCCGGTTTTGACATCGGGTTCCGTAAATCGTGGGAAGAGGCGATCGCCTCTGTGCATGAACGCGGCGGAAAGCCTTATCCAATTCCGGCCGGTGCTTCAGACCACGTTCTCGGTGGTCACGGCTTCGCCGGTTGGGCTTTTGAGGTCGAGGACCAGGAAAAGGAACTCGGCTTCGAATTCAGCAACGTCATCGTGTGTTCCGTGACGGGGTCGACTCAAGGTGGCATGATTGCTGGGTTTGCTCACTCAGACCGCGCCCACACCGTCATCGGCATCGACGCATCCGCAACGGTCGATAAGACGCGTGACCAGATTGCCCGAATTGCTCGACGCACGGCAGAGGGAATCGAACTCGGACGCGACATTCTCGACGAGGAGATCGTGCTCCTCGACGGATGGCACGACGGGATCTACGGCATTGCCGGTCCTCGCACCATCGCGGCAATTGAACTCGCTGCCCGCATGGACGGCATGATCACCGACCCCGTTTACGAAGGAAAGTCGATGGCTGCGATGATCGACCTCGTCCGTGACGGTTACTTCGGCGAAGGAAGTCAAGTGCTCTACGCCCACCTCGGCGGTCAGCCAGCCATCAACGGCTACACCACAGCCTTTAGTTACTGAGCGCGAACCACTCGCTGGCCGCTTCCGCGAGCGAGGATTCGTTCAAAGTTCGCTTCGGACGTCGTGTGAGCCCCGGGCAGAATCGGTTTCATTCCGGGCCCGTGGTAGTCGCTTGAGCCCGTCACGATGAGGTCAAACTCGGCTGCGAACCGAAGCAACTGCTCTTTGCCGTGCGTCGAGTTCTCCGAGTGGTGAACTTCAAGGCCGGCCAGACCGACGTCGACGAGCGATTGCAGGTAGGCGCGCGGATCGATGCCGCGCTCTTCGAACCCGCCGAGTGACGCGCGAGTTGAGGTCCACGGGTGGGCGAGCACGGCAACACCTCCGGCCTTCGAGATGACCTCCACAGCTGTTGAGACGGTTGGCGCGTAGTGTCCGACGTAATACTCGCGGTTGTCAGGTGCGAGAATTCCAGTAAATGCCTCGTCGACTGAATTGACGATTCCCAGGTCGACGAGCGCCCGCGCGATCGTTGGTCGACCGAGCGTTGCACCCTCGCGATGGAATGAATACGCGAACTCGACGGTCATTCCGCCGTGATCCTCGTGAATCCGTTCGACCATCGCTTCAAACCGCGCAACGCGATCATCCCGCGTCTTGCTGCACTCCGCTGCGAAATCGTCGTTGTCGGGGTCGACGAGGTAGCCGAGCACGTGAATCGAGTGGCCGTAGAGGGATGCTGACATTTCGACGCCGGGCACAAACGTCATTCCGAGGTTGGAACACGCCTCGCGCGCCTCATCCCAGCCGGCTGTTGTGTCGTGGTCCGTCAGTGCGACGACGTCAAGGCCCTCGTTTTTCGCTGTGACCATCAATTCGGTCGGAGATTGGACGCCGTCGGAAAAGTTCGAATGAAGATGAAGGTCGATCCGAGGGTGGGCCACACTCTCAGTCTAGTTTTCGGTCGTGTCAGACTATTCACATGACCGAGGAATCAGACAACCCCAACGCCAACCGTTCAACGCTCCCGAGCGAGAGCGCATTCCGTTCCTACATTTCGGGTGACTGGGCCGACTCCGCGCGACCAGCTGCTCGAATGCGTGAGCAAGTACCATTTTGCGTAGCGCGTCGGGAAGTCCTGTCGGCTGAGTTCGTCGGCCTAACCCTTGTCATACCTGCTGGACCGAGCCTGGTCCGCGCGTACGACACGCACCACCCTTACCGAGCACACACGACGTTCACCTATTACACCGGATGGGGCTCAGACACCGTGCCGGACAGCGTCCTCGTGCTCACGCCGAATGGGGACGCTCACGACGCCACCGTCTACTATCGCTTCCCCGCCGGTCGCGGGACCGACGAGTTTTACAGCGACCCCGATATCGGAGAATTTTGGGTTGGCCCGCGGCCATCGCCGGAAGACGTGTCCGTCGAGCTCGGAGTCGCCACTCGCGCTCACGCCGAACTAGACGACCTCCTCGCTCACGCAGACGGTACGTGGCGAATCATCCGCGAAGCAGACCCAGTCATCACCGCGGCAGTAGACAAGGCCCGCGGGGAGAAACCAGACGCGGACGCTGAGTTCTTCCGTTTCACGAGCGAACAACGGCTCGTCAAGGACGCATTCGAGATTGCGGAAATGCGCAAGGCGGTCGACGCGACTGCCCTTGGGTTCAACGATGTGCTCAGTTCGCTCCCCGAGGTGATTGCCCACACTCGTGGCGAAAGACTCATCGAAGGAACGTTCAATCGCCGTGCACGCGCGGAAGGCAACTTCAACGGGTACGAAACGATTGTGGCGGCAGGGCATCACGCCTGCACCTTGCACTGGACCCGCAATGACGGACCCGTGACGTCAGGTGACCTCGTCCTCATGGACGCCGGAGTCGAAGTCGAAAGCCTGTACACCGCAGACATCACGCGAACTTTCCCAGTCTCTGGGACGTTCAGCGAAACACAACGGCTCGTCTACGACGCCGTGTGCGAAGCGGCGGACGCAGCCTTTGCTGTGGTCAAGCCGGGGATCGTCTTCAAGGAAGTGCACGCTGCAGCGATGACTGTTATTGCTCGAAAGGTGTCCGAGTGGGGCTTCCTGCCCGTCAGCGCAGAGGAGTCATTATCCGAGCACGGGCAGCACCACCGCCGCTACATGGTTCACGGCACGAGCCATCACCTCGGGCTAGACGTGCACGACTGCGGACAGGCGCGAGCTGAGTTCTACAAGGACGGAATCGTCCGCGAGGGCATGGTGTTCACGATCGAGCCGGGCCTTTATTTCCAGCCGGACGACCTCACTGTTCCTGAGGAGTTCCGCGGCATCGGAGTGCGCATTGAAGACAACATCGTCGTCACGGCGACGGGAGCAGAAAACTTGTCTGCTGGAATTCCACGCACGTCGGCCGACATCGAGGCGTGGCTAGCGCAAGCCCGACGCTAGCTTTGAGCAATGTCGAGCATCGCCTCGATGACGCTGTTGCCGTCGTTTGGCTCAATCCATGACGACGTCGCGACATGGAGCCACAAGCCACCCTCGAAGAGAACATTCACCTCCCAGTGGGGGTAGATGTTCTCGGAATCCATCTCGACATACTGGAAATACGCGGTTACCTCGTCGCGACTCAAGTCGAGATCGACCGTGTTTACCCCTTCCACTTCCCAGACCACAGTGGCGGTCGCATCAAACACCGCGTCAGCGTCGGGAACCCAGTAGACCGTGACACCGCTATCCGTGTCGGGAATTCCGTACCCGCACGCAATACCTCCACCGTTAAGTGCCGCAGCTAAATCGGTTCCCGCGGCCGGTGTCCACGGTGGGGTGACATCAGTGACACCCGGAAATCCGAGCGATTCGATGACGCCGATAACAGAGGGGACTGCGCACGACACGGGAATTGACCACGATGGCAACTCCGGCTCAGGTGTCCCTGTAGCCGCCGTGGGCTCCGGTTCAGGTGCAGCGCTGTCCATGGGATCGCTGCCAGTACACCCCGTCAACAGTGCGAGCACGACGGTGGAACCAAGGATGAACGTGAGAATCTTCATGGAGTGATGGTACATCCATTAGTGCTCAAAACGTAAAGGAATCTTTCGTACGGGTCGGCCGGACGACATCACGGCATCGGCGAGTGCGCCGATTGCGTGAGCTGCCGGCCCATCGAGGTCACCAAGGACGACGGGGACACCCGTATCGCCGGCGACGACGGTTGCTGGTGTGAAGGGAATCGTGCCGAGGAGCGGAACGTCCAGCCGTGCTGCGACATCCTCGCCGCCGCCAGCACCAAACGCGACGTGAGTGACACCGTCCGCGTCCGTCCAATCCGACATGTTCTCAACGACACCGATGACGCGCTGACCCAGTTGCCTCGCAACGAGCCCGGACCGTTCAGCGACATCGCTCGCTGACGACTGCGGAGTTGTCACGACGAGGACGTCGGCGTGGGGAACCATTTGCCCGAGTGAGATGGCAACATCTCCCGTGCCGGGAGGAAGGTCGCACACGAGGACATCGATGTCACCAAAGTGAACGTCGGCCAAGAACTGTTTGACTGTGCGATGCAGCATCGGCCCGCGCCACGATACGGGGGTGTGGGGGTCGACGAACATCCCGATCGAAATCACCGAAACGTCGTGTGCGATGGGCGCGAGAATCATCTCGCCCACTTTCGTTGGCTTCGCGTCGGGAATTCCCATGAGCCCCGGGATGGAAAAACCGAAAACATCGGCGTCGAGAAGTCCGACGCGGAGCCCGCGCTGAGACAGTGCGATAGCGAGATTGGCCGACACCGTTGATTTTCCAACACCACCCTTCCCGCTCGTCACGGCAATCACTCGAGTCAGTGAGTCTTCACCGAACCGGTCCTCGGGGGAACGCCCGCCGTGAATCGTCTCGGTAAGGACTGTGCGCTGCCCGTCAGACATCACGGAGAGTGTGACATCAACCGAAGAAACTCCTGCGCCGAGAGCGGCAGCGCTAACGGCTCCCTCGATATCTCCGCGCTTAGGGCACGCCTCGATGGTCAAGAACACTTCGATACGCGCATGATTGCCGTCGACGGTGACATCACCGAGCATGCCGAGCTCGTCGATGGGACGCCGTAGCTCTGGGTCACGAACGGCACCAACCGCCGCTCGCACCGACTCAGGCGTTGTCATTGACTTTGTCGGACTTGTCCATCTCCTCGAGGAGCGATCGCAGTTCCGACCGAATGAAATCTTTGGTAGCAACATCTTTCATCGCGAGGCGAAGTGCAACAACCTCTCGAGCGAGGTACTCCGTATCGGCGAGGTTGCGTTCAGCGCGCTGGCGATCCTGCTCCATCGAGACTCGGTCGCGATCGTCCTGACGGTTCTGGGCGAGAAGGATGAGCGGGGCAGCGTAAGACGCCTGAAGCGACAGCAGGAGGGTCAATGCCGTGAATCCGATTGCAGCCGAATCAAAGCGGAACGCTTCGGGTGCGAGCGTGTTGTATGTCATCCACGCGACAACAAGAATCGTGAGAATAATGAGGAACCATGGCGTGCCCATCGCCCTGGCAACGCCTTCTGTGAATCGACCAAAACGGTCGTTCGAACGACGTGTCAGCGCAGGCCGAAGGCCCTTAGGGGCGTTGAGCTGGGCGTCAATGTGAACGTCGCGACGTCGGCGCTGTGTAGCCGATATGGTCTGCTTTTCCATGGCTCACGCTCCTGTCGTTCGTTCAGATTCGTAGTACGGGTTTCGCCAGTCGTCAGGCAACATGTGGTCGAGCACGTCATCAACCGTGACGACTCCGAGCAAGCGATTTTGCTCGTCAACGACGGGCAACGACACGAGGTTGTAGCTCGCAAATGTTCGCGCGACTTCGTCGAGAGGCGCAGTGTCGAGCAACGGTTCGGCACCGGTGTCAAGAATGGTGCCGAGTTGTGTCTGGGGAGGGTGCCGCAACATCCTCTGAAAATGAACCATACCGAGAAAACGGCCGGTTGGCGATTCGAACGGTGGCATCGTGACGCAGATTGCTGCGGCCATCGCCGGTGTCACATCGGCTCGACGAACCAGCGCGAGACCTTCGGCGACGGTTGTTTCGGCCGACACCATGATCGGATCGGTGGACATTAGACCACCAGCGGTTTCTGGATCGAAAGACAGCAGGAAACGCACATCCTCGGCTTCTTCCGGGTCCATGAGGTCGAGAATCTGCTCGGTGCGGTCTTGCGGCATTTGTGCGAGAAGATCCGCGGCGTCGTCGGGTTCCATGTTGTCGAGAACATCGGCAACGCGCTCGTCGTCCATCCCCTCAATGATCTCGAGCTGATCCGTCTCCGGCATCTCCTCAAGTGCGTCGGCGAGCCGCTCATCGGAGAGTTCCTCGGCGACCTCAATTCGACGCTCTTCTGGAAGTTCGAGAATTGACGCCGCGAGGTCGACGGGGTGAAGTTCTGAGTAAGACGCGACGAGATGCTCAGCGCTCTGCGAATCCCCCGCCTTTTCCGTTTCAGCGACGTCTTCCCAACGCGCAAAGACCGTTGGGCCTTTACCGAACAACCCGGCAACCTTTTCACGCCGCAAATACAACTGCGAAATCGACCATTGGCCGAGTGCGTCGTTTTCGATTGCAACATCCTCGACGGTGGAGGAACCAGAACCGTCACGGAACGCCATGACTCGGCCGATGAGTTCAGCGAAAATGCGAACCTCACCTCCGCGCTGTTCGAAACGACGCATGTTGAGGATGCCCGTAGTCAGAATCTGCCCAGGGCGAATGCTCGTCACCCGATTAATCCCCTGAAAAACCCTGCGCCGACCTGGTATCTCGACGATTAGGCCAACCACGACGGGGGCGTCCTTCTGCCGATACGACACGACAACGTCGCGCACGCGACCGACACGATCGCCGAGTGGGTCAAAGACCGCACACCCCGACAACCGCGCTACATATACTCGCGTCGACGTCATGGTTTAAGCGTACTCTCGAGGTGGGAGAATGGGATACGTGAGTACACCGAACTTCTTCAACCGAAATGCCCCAGTGCAGACGGTTCCGCGCGGCGATGTGCTCCAGTCGGTTGACACCTACGTGGAGGCTCAGTCCATCGTCAACCGACTCACGCAATCCGGCTACCCCGTCGCGAACATCGCCATCGTGGGTCGCGATCTCGTCACCGTCGAACGCGTTCTCGGACGCATGACCTACGCCAAAGTCGCCCTCAAGGGTGCACTCAACGGCGCCTGGTTCGGGCTTTTCATCGGATTTCTCATGGGAGTCACCGCAACCGGTGCTGAAACCGTCTACGTTCCTGCCACCATGGCAATCGGTGCCGGACTCGGCATGCTCTTCAACCTGGTCATTTACTCTCTCCGGCGCAAACGACACGACTTCTCGTCAGTGCAGCAGGTCATTGCATCCGCCTACGACATCGTTGTCCCGAATGGCACCGCCGAGGCAGCGCGCACAGCGCTTGCCAGCGCAAAAAAAGACTAGGTCGACTCTGAGTCGTACGGCGTCACGCCAGACTCGGCCTCGCGGCGTTTGCGCTGTGCGTACGCCGACTCGCGGACAGTTCCCGTCGCGGCAGGCGTAACTGGCTCGTCCTTCAACGCGTCACGAATGATTCGGCGCGGATCGTATTGACGAGGGTCGAGGCTCTTCCACTCCACCGCGTCAAAGTCGTCACCCATCTCGTCTCGCAAGCGTGTTTCAGCGCCCTTTGCCATCCCCCGCAAACGTTTGACAAGACGGGCGAGTTGCGCGGAATACGCTGGCAAGCGATCAGGGCCGACAATCAGCAACGCCACTAGCCCGATAAGGAATAGCTTCTCGATTGTCAGTCCGAACGACACAGCCCCAGACTACTCCTTCACAACTAGGGTGAATATAGTGTCAGTGCGAGGAGGCGAGATGTTTGACGCAGAACTGATCAACACGTGGACGGAAAACTTCGTTGTGGAGTCTCCGGCGATTCGTGCTGCCCGTCACGCCTCGATCGAACACGGTGTTGAGCCCGTGACCCCAGCTGTGGGAAGTTACCTGTCGTCCCTCGTCGCAATTACCGGCGCACAGTCCGTTGTTGAGATCGGTTCGGGGCTCGGTGTGGCAAGTCAGTGGTTGCTCCACGGGAACAGCGACTTGAGTCTGACAACCATCGAAAAGGACGTCGACCACCTTCAGTCGGCCAAGGATCTCATGGCCGAAGCTGGCATTCCATCGACTCGGGTACGAGGAATCAGCGGAGACGCAACGACAATCCTTCCCCGAATGAACGAGGGAATGTACGACATGGTCGTCGTCAACTCTGTCTCCAAGGGTGTACTAGAGTTTGTGCGGCACGCATTCCGACTCACTCGCCCTGGCGGGCTCGTCGTTGTCACTCACGCTCTCGGCGGCGGCCACGTCGCAAATCCAGCCAAGCGGGACGCGGTCACAACGGAACTTCGAACAGTCTTGGGCGACTACGCAGCCGACGACAATGTCCGCGCAACACTCATCCCCGTCGGAGACGGTGTTCTAACCCTGGTGAAAAACTAGGGAGTAACCGAGATGAGGGCGTCGCGCAGTGCGATCGCTTCCTCATCCTTGAGGGAGAAGACCAACCGGCCGCCGCCTTCAGCAGGGACCTTCACAATGACGAGGTCTTTCTTTTCACGGATAGCCTCGAGGGGACCATCTCCTGCGCGAGGCTTCTGTGCTGCCATGGGGTGACTCCTTGTACGGTGTTGAACTAATCCCATTTTACCCCAGTTCTGGACTACTCGTTACGGCGGGGTCCAATCAGAGCCCTGAACAGACCAGCACCAATCGAGCCACACAAACTGCCCGACAACCCCCGCCACGATGGCAAGAATTGACGCCGTTCGACTGCGCGCAATGCTCCCCGCAAGGGGGAACATGGGTGCGAGGAGTCGGAAAATCGACGACTGCGGGAAGAGTACAAGCACGAGATAACCGAGATACCCCCACGACCACACGGTGAGCACGTAACCCAATCGTCGTGTTGCCGGGAGGATCGCGACCACGATGACGACGGCGGCCACACCGGCGAGAACCCAGACCGCGATGTCAGGGAACCACCAGTTCGCTGACTGCCACCACCCCGTGCCCCACGCGTGAGTCCCGTCACCGACGTATGGGCGGCGCCACGCCATCTCCGTGTCGAGGTAGGCCGACAAACTGCCCGTGTAAGTGGCAGCAATGAGCGGCCACGCCGCTGTGGATGCCGCAGCGAGTAACGTCAACCAGACGTGCGGTGCTCGATCACGACCGGAACGCCACGCCATGAGCATGAGGATTCCCATCATGATGCTCAGCGGAACTCCGAGGGGGCGAGTCAATGACGCGAGCGGGATGGCGATACCAACGAGCCACCACCGCTTTTCCAACAGACCGAGGAGGACGAGGGTGAGGAACACCATCCCGAGCGACTCCGCATAGCCAACCTGGTAAATCGGCGATACGGGCGAAAACGCGACGATTGCAACGGCCCACAGTCCCTCGCGAGAACCGAGGACGTGTCGAAAGAGCCGGTCAGCCAAATACACGAAAACCGCGAAGAAGGCCAGTGACAAGACGATAGAGACAACTGAAAACGGGAGTCCCGTGAGACCCATTCCGATGCGCACGAGGTACGGGTAAATGGGCATAAACGCCCACGCGTTCTCGCCAACGTGCCCTGCCTCCGTAATGGGGAGTGTGCTCGGATATCCCGTCTCGGTGATGATCCGATACCAGTGCGAGTCCCACATGCGCGAGAAGTCGAAAAGATTCGGACGCGCTTCCGTCCACGGGTTCGCCTCTTGTCGATCGGCGAACCACAGTAGCCACGCACTCGACACAAGTCTGGACCCAACGATGATGCCCAGAAGTGCCATCCACCTCGGCACACTTCCTAGAGAGACAGAGGCACTCAGAGAGGTGCGGGCCACGTTCTTCAACCTCCGGTAACGCTGGCGCGGTTATCGCGTTGGGAAAGGTCGGTGGTCGGGTCCCGTGTAAACCTGTTGCGGACGACCGATCTTCGTCGCTGGATCGTTGCGCGCCTCGCGCCACTGAGCGATCCAACCGGGAAGGCGGCCAATTGCGAAGAGAACGGTGAACATTCGCGTGGGGAAGCCCATCGCCTTGTAGATGACGCCGGTGTAGAAGTCCACGTTGGGGTACAACTGCCGGTCCTGGAAATAGGGGTCCGCGAGAGCAATTTGTTCGAGTTCTTTAGCGAGGTCCAAGAGCGGGTCGGTGACGCCGAGTTGTTCGAGGATTTCGTCAGCACTCTCCTTGACGAGTCGTGCGCGGGGGTCGTAGTTTTTGTAGACGCGGTGCCCGAAGCCCATGAGCTTGATTCCGTCGTCACGTTTCTTGACCTGCTCAACAAACTTGGCCACTCCCTCACCGGAGTCGCGAATCTTTCCGAGCATCGACAGGACTGCCTCGTTCGCACCACCGTGCAAGGGGCCGGAGAGAGCAGAAATTCCGGCCGAGACGGAGGAGAAAATGGTGGCGTCCGTCGACCCAACCAGACGCACGGTGGAGGTCGACGCGTTTTGTTCGTGGTCAGCGTGAAGGATGAGAAGGCGGTCGAGAGCTTTCGCAAGCAACGGGTCAACTTCGTATGGTTCAGCCATGAGACCGAAGTTGAGCCGAAGGAAGTTTTCGACAAACGACTGAGAGTTGTCTGGATAAAGGAACGCTTGACCGATGGACTTCTTGTGGGCGTAGGCCGCAATCACGGGGAGCTTTGCGAGAAGTCGAATCGTCGAGAGTTCAATCTGCTCGGGGTCGTGAACGTTGAGCGAATCGCCGTAATAGGTTCCGAGAGCACCGACCGCACTTGACAGAACACTCATCGGGTGCGCGTTGTGGGGAAGCGCATCAAAAAACCGCTTGAGGTCTTCGTGAAGCAGGGTGTGATGACGAATCTGGTCGTCAAAGTGCGTCAACTCGGCTGGAGTCGGCAGCTCTCCGTTGATGAGGAGATAGGCAACCTCAATAAACGTGGAGTTCTTTGCAAGGTCTTCGATGTCGTATCCGCGATAGCGAAGAATGCCTTTATCGCCATCGATGAACGTAATGGCCGACGTCGTCGAGGCGGTGTTGACGAAACCGCGGTCAAACGTGTTGAGCCCTGTTTGCTTCGACAGAGAAGAAATGTCGAGCGCGTCTGGGCCAATAACTGCATCAACAATCGGGAACTCCGCCGAACCGCCTGGATACTCTAGGCGGGCGATTTTTGGCTCGTCAGTCACGGGCTCTCCTTGCGTTGTGCATTGTGTGCAACTGAGACAAGCCTAAGACACGTGGTTCTGAGGTGGAACTTGTGCGACAACCTCGTGGTCGCCAGCGATTGCGCCAACCTTGGCCGCGCCACCCGGCGATCCGACCTCACGGAAGAACTCGACATTCGCGCGGTAATAGTCACTCCACTTTTCGGGAAGATCGTCTTCGTAATAGATCGCTTCGACGGGACACACGGGCTCGCACGCACCACAGTCGACACATTCGTCTGGGTGAATGTACAGCATCCGGTCACCCTCATAGATGCAGTCAACCGGGCACTCATCGATGCACGCGCGATCTTTCAAATCAACACACGGCAGGGCAATCACATACGTCACAACTTCCTCCTGCTCTCCACTTTAGTCGCGCTCCGAGCGTCGGATTTGTGGCCACGCAATGGCGAGTCCGGCAATTACCGCTGACCCAAAAACCCAGATGTTTCCGACAAGGTTTCCTTGAATGAGAACACTTCCGCCAGCTGAGCGCTGTGACAACATGAACACCGTTGCGATGACGGCAATCGCGCCAGCGGTTGCGACGAGTCGGTCGTCCGTGACGAGCCTGAGGGCGGTGACGTACAGTGCAACAACGACGAGTGACGCCGTGACAACGACGGGGAATGCTTCCGCGTGCACGACCGTCGCAATGGAAGCAACCGTCAGCCCACCGAGTGCCGCTCCCGACACAGCGAGAATTCGGTTACGCATCGAGGCGGTACATCCACCCGTGAGTGTCGGGGCGTCGACCGTATTGGATGTCCGTCAGCTCTTCGCGCAGGGACATCGTCAGCTCGCCAGCGACCGCGTCAGCCGATCCGATGGTGAAGTCTTCCGCCTTGACCATTCCGATGGGGGTAATAACGGCAGCCGTTCCGCACGCGAACGCTTCGACAATCTCGCCGCTGGCGAAACCTTCGCGCCACTCGTCAATCGTCACTGGCCGTCGCGTTACCGTGTGTCCGCGCTCTTCTGCTAATTGCAACACCGAATCACGCGTGATGCCGGGAAGGATTGAGTCGGACAGGGGCGTGACGATTGAACCGTCTTTGTAAACAAGGACGATGTTCATTCCGCCGAGTTCTTCGAGATACTTTCCTTCGACCGAGTCGAGGAAGAGAACCTGCTGACAACCGTGAGCGTATGCCTCGTTTTGTGCGACGAGAGACGCCGCGTAGTTTCCGCCCGTCTTGGCAGCACCCGTTCCGCCCTTGCCGGCGCGTGAGTACTTCTCCGAAAGCCAAATGCTCACTGGTGCGACCCCGCCCGTGAAATATGCTCCAGCCGGGCTTGCTATGACATAGAACGCCACCTTCTTGGCTGGTCGAACACCGAGGAAGGCTTCTTTTGCGTACATGAATGGTCGCAGGTACAGGCTTGTTTCTGGAGCGGATGGCACCCACTCGGCGTCGACGGAGATCAAGGCCTTGAGGCTGTCCAAGAAGCACTCGGCTGGTAGTTCGGGCAACGCCATTCGGGCAGCTGACGCTTGCATTCGACGGGCGTTCGCGTCTGGGCGGAACGTCCAAATCGAGCCGTCAGCGTGGCGGTACGCCTTGAGGCCTTCGAAGATCTCCTGGCCGTAGTGCAGCACCGACGCCGCTGGGTCAATCTCAATCGGCCCATACGGCTGAATCCTCGGGCGGTGCCATCCACCATTCTCTGACCAACAAACGTCGACCATGTGGTCGGTGAAGAAATTGCCAAATCCGGGGTTCGCGAGAATTTCAGCGCGCTCTGAAGGCGACTTCGGTTGAAGGTTGAGGTGTCGGTGGAATTCAAGCCCAGTCATGGGTCAACCCTACCAATCGCACGTTTATCGGTAACCGCTACAGACGCGTCATGATTGAGTCGCCGACCTCAGTGGTCGACCGTGTTGCCCCGCCGCGCTCGGCGATATCGGCGAGAACAGCCGCGTGAATTGCCGCGGCCTGGTCGGGATAACCGTTGTGTTCGAGAAGGAGAGCAGCCGACAGGATTGCTGCTGTTGGGTCGGCCTTGTTTTCACCAGCGATGTCCGGTGCTGATCCGTGCACCGGCTCGAACATCGAGGGGAACTCGCCCGACGGGTTGAGGTTTGCACTCGCGGCCAGTCCGATGCCGCCCCCAATTGCTCCCGCGAGATCGGTGAGGATGTCGCCAAAAAGATTGTCGGTGACAATCACATCGAATCGCGAGGGGTTGGTGACGAGGAAAATTGTCGCAGCGTCAACGTGAAGGTAGTCCACGGTCACGGTGGGGAACTCGCTCGCGACCGAGTTCACGATTCGCTGCCAGAGTGACCCCGCGTAGGTGAGGACATTGGTCTTGTGAACGAGTGTGAGGCGCTTCGACCGCGACAGTGCTGTGGTGAACGCGAAACGCACAACTCGCTCTACGCCGTGAGCGGTGTTGACGGAGGACTCCGTCGCAATCTCGTGGCTGGTTCCCTGGCGAATGACACCGCCGTTGCCGACATACGGACCTTCCGTGCCTTCGCGCACAATGACAAAATCAACGTCGCCGGGTGTCGTCAATGGGCTCGTGACGCCGGGGTAGATTACCGTTGGCCGGAAATTGACATAGTGGTCGAACGCAAAGCGAAGCTTGAGGAGCAGCCCGCGCTCGATAATGCCGCCGGCAAGGCGCGGGTCACTCGGGTCTCCTCCGACAGCACCAAAAAGAATCGCGTCGTGACCTCGGAGCGTGTCGAGTGTTTCATCAGTGAGCACGTCGCCCGTGGCAAGAAAATGTGCAGCACCGAGCGTGTATTCCGTCGCCCTCACGTCTGCTGCATCTCCGACGGCTGCGCGCAAAACTCGGAGCGCCTCGGCCGTGACCTCGGGGCCGATCCCGTCACCGGGGATTACGGCGATGTCTAACACACGCGACATGATGATCCTTAGAGTTCGATGACTTCGATGGCTTTCATCATTTTCGC
>WLES01000040.1 GCA_009704155.1 Actinomycetota bacterium
GAACCGGACCACTCGGCTGATTCAACCCCAGCCACGGTGAGCGCAGGGTGCGGCCCGAGTGGCGCAATCCTGCCAATCCACGGCTGAGGCTGATTGCTTGCGACGAGCACGACGTTGCCGAACCGCTTGGAGCGCATGACGCTCTGTTCTCCGGTCGCTGCAGCGTTGGCAAAAACATGTCTAAGCGTTGCGAGCTGACTTCGCGCAAACTCAAGCGGTGGTCCATCGGCGACGTTGGCAACGAGCAGTCCGCGAGGGCTGAGCAATGACTGAGCTGCGCGGTAGAACTCGACGCTCGTGACATGAGCCGGAGTGCGCGCACCGCGAAACACGTCGACGACGATGAGGTCGATGTTGCCGGTGAGCCCTGGGGGGAGTGCTTCCATGACCGCGCGCGCATCGCCGTAGCGGCAGCGAATCGACGCACCGCGGGGCAACGGCAGGTGTTCGCGAACGAAGTCAATGAGCTCACGTTCGATTTCGACGACCTGTTGGCGCGATCCCTTCCGGGTTGCATCGATGTATCGGGGGACGGTCAGTGCACCGGCACCGAGGTGAAGGGCGGTGATTGCTTCTCCGCTTGGGAACGCCTTATCGATGACATGCCCGATCCGCTGAATGTAGTCGAAGTGAAGTTCGGTGGGGTCTTCCGTGTCGACATGAGACTGCGGAGTGCCGTCGATGGTGAGTGTCCACGAGCCTGGCCGCCACGCGTCGGCGGAGATTTCCGCAATCAAACCGCTGCCGATCATTCGGCGCTGAAACGTGCGGGTCATGTCACCATAATCGTTGCGAATTCGTGACTTTACAAACTCGAATTTGTCGTGTACCGTAGCAAGTTGCGCTTCATTCTGCTCTGGTGTCAAATTGCGGACACCCGAATTCCCGTAAATAGTGGCGGGAAAAGAACTGTGCTGGTCGCTTCGGTGATCGCTCTAGCGCGTCCCTATTCACACGTTACACAACTGGGCCCATCGCCCGTGAAGGACATTTCTGTGGCTGTTAAGAAGAAAACTCAAGGGACCGGGCGCGATGCAAATCGCGTGTCATTTGCCAAAGTCAGTGACGCACTGAAGGTACCGGACCTGCTCGCTCTTCAGACCGAAAGTTTCAAGTGGCTCATCGGAGAGGACGGCGCTGAGAAGTCCGGCCTCACGGAAATCTTCGAAGAGATTTCGCCGATTGAGAACGACACGATGCAGTTGTCGTTTACCAACCCGTACCTCGAAGAAAAGAAGTACGAGCTCGACGAGTGCAAGGAACGCGGCAAGACCTACGCCGCCCCGCTCTACGTCGAAGCCGAGTTCATGAACCACATGACGGGTGAGATCAAGACCCAGACCGTGTTCATGGGCGACTTCCCCCTCATGACCCCCAAGGGAACGTTCGTCATCAACGGAACCGAGCGCGTTGTCGTTTCGCAGCTCGTCCGTAGCCCCGGCGTCTACTTCGAGAAGGTCGACGACAAGACGACCGACAAGGACCTCTTCTCCTGCCGCATTATCCCCAGCCGCGGTGCATGGCTCGAATTCGAAATCGACAAGCGCGACCAGATCGGTGTTCGCATCGACCGCAAGCGTCGCCAGTCGGTAACCGTGTTCCTCAAGGCTCTTGGAATGACGAGCGAGGAAATCCTCAAGGAGTTCCCCGGCTCGAACTCAATTCAGGTCACGCTCGACCACGACACAGTTCTTACCCAGGACGAAGCGCTCAAGGACATCTACCGCAAGCTGCGTCCGGGCGAGCAGGTTGCGACCGAAGCTGCGCGTTCGCTCCTCGACAACTTCTACTTCAACTCGAAGCGATTCGACCTTGCCAAGGTGGGCCGCTACAAGCTCAACCGCAAGCTCGGTATCGAGCTTCCTAAGGAAACGTCGGTGCTCACTCTCGCTGACATCAAGGCGACGATCAAGTACCTCATCGCGCTCCACGAGGGAGTTGCCTCGTTTGCTGGAAAGCGTGACGGGAAGTCCATCGAGGTCCGTCTCGACATCGACGACATCGACCACTTCGGAAACCGTCGTATCCGCGCCGTCGGCGAACTGATCCAGAACCAGATTCGCACGGGTCTCTCGCGAATGGAGCGAGTCGTTCGCGAACGCATGACGACTCAGGACGTCGAAGCAATCACGCCTCAGACCCTCATCAACATCCGTCCCGTCACCGCCGCAATCAAAGAGTTCTTCGGAACATCGCAGTTGTCGCAGTTCATGGACCAGAACAACCCGCTCGCCGGGCTCACCCACAAGCGTCGTCTTTCGGCACTTGGACCCGGTGGTCTTTCGCGTGAGCGTGCCGGTGTTGAAGTTCGAGACGTTCACCCTTCGCACTACGGCCGTATGTGCCCGATCGAAACGCCTGAAGGCCCGAACATCGGTCTCATCGGTTCGCTCGCATCGTTCGCTCGCATCAACGCGTTCGGGTTCATTGAGACCCCGTACCGCCGCGTTGTTGGCGGCAAGGTTACCGACAAGATCGACTACCTCACCGCTAGCGAGGAAGACGAGCACGTCGTCGCTCAGGCCGGTGCCCCGCTCAACGCGGATGGCACTCTCGCCGAAGCCCGCGTTCTCGTTCGAATCAAGGGTGGAGAGGTCGACACCGTTGCCCGTGAACGTGTTGACTACATGGACGTTTCGCCTCGACAGATGGTGTCCATTGCAACGTCACTCATTCCGTTCCTCGAGCACGACGACGCAAACCGCGCACTCATGGGTGCCAACATGCAGCGTCAAGCCGTTCCGCTCCTCCGCTCTGAGGCACCCATCGTGGGTACGGGCATGGAGTCCTACGCCGCCGTCGACGCAGGCGACGTCATCGTCGCTCGCGAGAAGGGTGTCGTCAAGGAGGTTTCCGGTGACTACATCGTTGTCGCCAACGAGTCAGGCAAGGACGACCGTTACGAGCTTCGCAAGTTCGAGCGCTCGAACCAGGGAACCAACTACAACCACACGATCATCGTCACCGAGGGTGACAAGGTCGCTGCTGGTTCGGTTCTCGCCGACGGTCCAGCGACCGACAAGGGCGAACTCGCCCTCGGAAAGAACCTCCTCGTGGCATTCATGTCATGGGAGGGTCACAACTTCGAAGACGCGATCATCCTCAGCCAGAACCTCGTGAAGGACGACACGCTCTCCTCGATTCACATCGAAGAGTACGAAGTTGACGCCCGCGACACGAAGCTCGGACCGCAGGAAATCACTCGTGACATCCCCAACCAGTCGCAGGAGAGCCTTGCTCACCTCGACGAAGAGGGAATCGTCCGAATCGGTGCAGAGGTTCGCCCAGGCGACATCCTCGTCGGTCGAATCACACCGAAGGGTGAAACCGAGCTCAGTGCGGAAGAGCGCCTCTTGCGCGCAATCTTCGCCGAAAAGGGCAAGGAAGTCCGTGACTCGTCTCTCCGTGTTCCACACGGCGAGCAGGGAACCGTCATCGACGTCAAGATCTTCAACTCGGACAACGACGACGATGAACTCGGCAACGGCGTTCTCAAGAAGGTCATTGTCTTCATCGCCCAGAAGCGCAAGATCTCCGAGGGTGACAAGCTCGCAGGCCGTCACGGCAACAAGGGTGTTATCGCCAAGATTCTCCCTGTTGAAGACATGCCATTCCTCGAAGACGGAACCCCCGTCGACGTCGTTCTCAACCCGCTCGGTGTCCCCGGTCGAATGAACTTCGGGCAGGTCCTCGAAATTCACCTCGGTTGGGCTGCCAAGCAAGGATGGAAGGTTGACGGAAACCCCGCGTGGGCGAAGGCACTCCCAGACGACGCACGCGAACTCGAGCCAGGCACGAACGTCGCAACCCCCGTGTTCGACGGCGCTCGCGAAGAAGAAATCGCCGGACTCCTCGACGCAACGCTTCCCCGTGCGAACGGCAAGAAGCTCGTCGGCAAGTCGGGTAAGGCAACACTCTTCGACGGCCGCACCGGTGAACCGTTCCCCGACCCCGTTTCGGTCGGATACATGTACATCCTCAAGCTCCACCACCTCGTCGACGACAAGATTCACGCTCGCTCGACAGGACCGTACTCGATGATCACCCAGCAACCTCTCGGTGGAAAAGCGCAGTTCGGTGGACAGCGATTCGGTGAGATGGAAGTGTGGGCCCTCGAGGCTTACGGTGCTTCCTACGCACTGCAAGAGCTCCTCACGATCAAGTCGGACGATATCGCCGGCCGCGTGAAGGTGTACGAGGCAATCGTCAAGGGCCAGAACATTCAAGAACCGGGAATCCCCGAATCGTTCAAGGTCCTCATGAAGGAAATGCAGTCCCTCGGGCTCAACGTCGAGGTACTCGATGGCGGAGAGAACCCCGTCAACCTTCGTGACACCGCTGACGACGCCGACCGCGCAACCGCGTCGCTCGGTGTCAACATTGCCCGCGAAGAAACCACCGCTGTCGACTACGCCGACTAAGCGCCAATTCATCTGACTATTCGAGAAGCACGAAAGAGAACAACGTGATCGACGCAACAACGTTTGAGAAGATTCGAATCAAGCTCGCAACAAACGAGCAGATTCGTTCATGGTCCAGCGGTGAGGTCAAGAAGCCAGAGACCATCAACTACCGCACCCTGAAGCCAGAGAAGGACGGTCTGTTCGGCGAACAGATCTTCGGACCCTCGAAGGACTGGGAGTGCGCCTGTGGCAAGTACAAGCGTGTCCGCTTCAAGGGCGTCACGTGTGAGCGCTGTGGTGTCGAGGTAACTCGTCAGGCCGTTCGTCGTGAGCGCATGGGTCACATCGAGCTTGCTGCACCGGTAACTCACATCTGGTACTTCAAGGGTGTCCCCAGCCGTCTCGGCTACTTGCTCGACATGGCGCCGAAGGACCTCGAAAAGGTCATCTACTTCGCCGCATACATGATCACGGACATCAACGAGACCGCGATTCACGAAGACCTCCCGATGCTCGAAAAGCGCGTCCAGACCGAGATCCACGATCTTGAGAAGGTTCGCGACGAGGAAATCGGCGAACGTCAGAAGGAATACGAAGCTGACCTCGCGCTACTCGAAGCCGAAGAAGCCAAAGCAGACGTCAAGCGCAAGGCACGCGAACTCGCCGAGCGTGAAATCTCGAACATTCGCAAGTCTTTCGACGATGACATCGCACAGTGGTCAAACGCGTGGGATTCGTTCCGCGGCCTCAAGCGCAACGACCTCAAGGCCGACGACGTAGCGTTCCGCTTCCTCGTTGACAACTTCCGTGGAAACACGGACCCGGCGAAGGAAACCCTCGGGGCAACCTACTTCACCGCTCTCATGGGTGCAGAGGCAATCGAATACGTCCTCAAGGACCTCGGTGTCAACGAACGTCAGAAGTTGAAGGAAACCGCTGATGTTCTTCGTGACGAGATCCAGAACGGCAAGGGACAGCGCAAGGTCCGAGCAATCAAGCGACTCAAGGTCGTCAACTCGCTCCTCGTGCCAGCCGGCCAGGACCCTCGCGATGTTCCGCTCCCCGAGTCGATGGTCATGCGCGTTATCCCCGTGATTCCGCCCGACCTTCGCCCCATGGTTCAGCTAGACGGTGGACGTTTCGCGACATCCGACCTCAACGACCTTTACCGCCGAGTGATCAACCGCAACAACCGTCTCAAGCGTTTCGACGAGCAGATGACCCCGCAGATCATCAAGAACAACGAGAAGCGCATGCTTCAAGAAGCCGTTGACGCATTGTTCGACAACGGCCGACGCGGTCGTCCCGTCACCGGAACCGGCAACCGTGCCCTCAAGTCGCTCAGCGACATGCTCAAGGGTAAGCAGGGTCGTTTCCGTCAGAACCTCCTCGGAAAGCGAGTCGACTACTCCGGCCGTTCGGTCATCGTCGTCGGCCCGCAACTCAAACTGCACCAGTGTGGTTTGCCGAAGCAGATGGCTCTCGAACTGTTCAAGCCTTACGTCATCAAGCAGCTTCAAGACAAGGGACTCGCATCGTCGATCAAGAGCGCCAAGCGCGCAGTTGAGCGTGCGTACCCCGAGGTGTGGGGAGAGCTCGAAGAAATCATTCGTGACCGCCCCGTTCTCTTGAACCGCGCACCGACCCTTCACCGTCTGGGAATCCAGGCGTTCGAGCCGCAGCTCGTCGAAGGAAAAGCCATCCAGCTTCACCCGCTCGTCTGTGCAGCGTTCAACGCTGACTTCGACGGTGACCAGATGGCCGTTCACCTTCCGCTCTCGGTTGAAGCCCAGGCAGAGGCTCGCGTGTTGATGCTCGCATCGAACAACATCCTCAAGCCGTCCGACGGCCGACCCGTCACCGTGCCGACCCAGGACATGATCATCGGTCTGCACCACATGACGACCGTCCGCCCCGGATCCGTCGGCGAAGGAAAAGCGTTCGGAAGCATTTCGGAAGCCCTCATGGCTCACGACCGTGGACTCATTCACATTAACGCGCTCATCAAACTGCGCGTTCCCGGTGTGGTATTCAAGGACGGCGAAGCGCCGGCAGGGTATGCGCCAGGTAAAGCATTCGAAACGACTCTCGGAAAGGCGCTCTTCAACGAACTCCTTCCCGACTCGTTCGAGTACGTCACCGAGGTCGCAGACAAGACCGTCATCACATCAATCGTGGAGATCCTCGCAGAGGAATACCCCAAGGTTGAGGTTGCTGCAACCCTCGACAAGATGAAGGACGCAGGTTTCCACTGGGCCACTCGCTCTGGCGTGACCGTTGCGCTGAGCGACGTCATCACCCCGAAGTCGAAGGGTGAAATCATTTCACGGCACGAGAAGCTCGCCGCGAAGGTTGACGCACAGTTCGAAAAGGGACTCATCTCGGAGGGAGAGCGCCACAAGGAGCTCATCGCCATTTGGACCGAAGCGAACAAGGAAATCTCCGTTGACCTCAAGAGGGACTTCGCGGCCGATGGGTACAACACCATCAACCGCATGGTCACCTCAGGTGCTCGTGGTAACTGGCTTCAGGTCGGAAACATCGCGGGTATGCGTGGTCTCGTCGCCAACCCGAAGGGTGAAATCATCTCGACCCCGATCAAGAACTCGTACCGCGAGGGATTGTCGGTTGCCGAGTACTTCATCGCAACCCACGGTGCCCGTAAGGGACTTGCCGACACGGCTCTGCGCACGGCTGACTCCGGTTACTTGACACGTCGTCTCGTTGACGTTTCGCAGGATGTCATCATCCGCGAAACGGA
>WLES01000041.1 GCA_009704155.1 Actinomycetota bacterium
CACGCAATCCAGCGAGCTGGGAACCATTTACACCCCGGACGAGGTCTCGGCCATCACCAAACACGCCCACTCGCTTGGCATGACGGTGCACCTCGATGGCGCTCGCATCTCGAACGCGGCGGCCGCTCTGGGCGTTCCGTTCAGTGCGTTCACGAGGGATGCAGGCGTCGATATCGTGAGCTTCGGTGGAACCAAGAACGGCCTGATGGGCGCAGAGGCAATCGTGGTCTTGAACCCAGAAGCCGTGCAGGGGCTGATTTACCTTCGCAAGATGAACATGCAACTCGCATCGAAGATGCGTTTCGTATCCGCGCAGCTGATTGCCCTTCTCGAAGGTGACCTGTGGTTGCGCTCGGCATCGCACGCCAACACAATGGCCGCCCGCTTACGGTCAGCCCTTGAGGGAGTGTCGGGGGTTAACTTCACACAACCCACACAAGCGAATGGCGTCTTCGCGACGCTGCCACCGGGCGTTGCCGACGAGCTCCGTAAAGAGTTCAGGTTCTACGACTGGAACCCCGCCACCGGCGAAGTTCGCTGGATGTGCGCGTGGGACACCACGGAAGCCGACGTGGACAACTTCGCGGCCGCTGTCCGTCGCCTCGTTTAGCGACAATCTCGCAGAGTAATCGTGCTGAGGGTTAGACCCCGACCGCGGGTTCAGTAGTTAGACAGTTGTCGAAATGCGAACCGACCGGTTCACTGCCGAGACAATCGCCTTGAGTGATGCGGTCGAGATGTCTCCGTCGATACCGACGCCCCATAGCGTGGTTCCGTCAACCTCGAGTTCGACATAGGCGGCCGCGAGAGCATCACCGGATGCGCTGAGCGCGTGCTCGACGTAGTCGAACAGTCGAATCGCGTGTCCCTGCTCGTGCATCACGGTGAGGAATGCCGCGACGGGGCCGTTTCCGGTGCCGGCGACTGAAACACTGTCTGCACCGACCCGAAGGGTTGCCTCGAGCTGAACCTCGCCCGACATGTCAGATTGCGTTCGGGTGGCGAGCAGTTCGTAGCGTCCCCACTTCTCTGAGGCATTTGCAGATGGCAGGTACTCGTCGGAGAAGACTGACCAGATTTCGTCGCTCGATACCTCGCCGCCCTCGGCGTCAGTCTTGTTCTGCACAACACCGCTGAACTCGATTTGAAGTTTTCGCGGAAGGTCGAGGTTGTGGTCGGCTTTGAGGAGATACGCCACGCCCCCCTTACCGGACTGTGAATTGACACGAATGACCGCTTCGTATGAGCGCCCAAGATCCTTCGGGTCGATGGGCAGATACGGAACGCCCCACTCGATGTCGTCGACGGACTTGCCCTCGGCTTTCGCCGTCGCAGCCATCGCTTCGAATCCCTTCTTAATGGCGTCCTGGTGGGAACCGGAGAATGCCGTGTAGACGAGGTCTCCGGCCCACGGGCTGCGCTCGTGCACCTTGAGCTGGTTGCAGTACTCCGCGGTTCGACGAATCTCATCGAGGTTAGAAAAGTCAATCTGCGGGTCGATGCCCTGGCTGAACAGGTTGATCCCGAGCGCGACGAGGTCGACGTTGCCGGTTCGCTCGCCGTTACCAAACAAGCACCCTTCGATGCGGTCGGCGCCGGCCATATAGCCAAGTTCGGCCGCTGCAATCGCGGTCCCGCGGTCGTTGTGGGGGTGCAGCGAAATGATGACGTTGTCACGGTGATTGATGTGGCGGCACATCCACTCGATGCTGTCTGCGTAAACGTTCGGTGAGGCCATTTCGACGGTCGCCGGAAGGTTGATGATGACGTTCTTCTCTGGCGTTGGCTCGAGGATTCCGAGAACCTGGTTGCAAATATCGACAGCAAACTCGAGTTCGGTGCCCGTGTATGACTCTGGACTGTATTCGTAGAACACGGTGGTGCCAGAGAGTTCGCTTTCGAGCGACTTGCACAGACGAGCTGCATCGCACGCGATGTCGATGATCCCCTGCTTGTCAGTCTTGAACACCACATCACGCTGAAGAACGCTCGTCGAGTTGTAGAAGTGCACGATCGCGTTCTTTGCGCCCTTGATTGACTCGTAGGTGCGTCGAATGAGGTGCTCTCGGGACTGGGTGAGCACTTGGATGGTCACATCGTCAGGAATGAGTCCTTCCTCGATGATGGTGCGCACGAAATCGAAATCGGTTTGAGATGCAGACGGGAACCCGACCTCAATCTCCTTGTAGCCCATGCCCACAAGGGTCTGAAACATGACGCGCTTTCGCTCCGGGCTCATCGGGTCGATAAGTGCCTGGTTTCCGTCTCGAAGGTCGACAGCGCACCAGCGCGGTGCCTTCGTGATGGTCTTTGTCGGCCACGTTCGGTCTGGAAGATCGACGACAAACGTCTCGGTGTATGGGCGGTAGCGATGAATCGGTAACTGCGAAGGCTTTTGGTTGTTTTTCACGGTGTTCTCCACGTCGTTAAAGGTTTTGGCCGAGCCGAACCACCGCGACGAGTGAGGCCTGGAAGTTAGGACTCGTCGCGGCCGATAAGAAGGAGACCGTGCAACACCCCTTCAGGTTAGCACCGAAAAGCGAGTGTTTTCAGAAACCGAGTTTGCCGAGCGCTTTCGGGTCGCGCTGCCATTCCTTGGCAATCGTGACGTGAAGGTCAAGATAAATCGATGTGCCGAGCAGTTTTTCAATCGCCGGGCGAGACCGTTCGCCAATCAGTCGAAGCATCGAACCGCGCTTGCCAATGATGATTCCCTTTTGACTATCACGCTCGACGATGAGGGACACAAACACTTTGGTGCGGTTACCTTCTCGCACAATGTCGGTCAGTGTGGCAGCGAGCGAGTGCGGTAGCTCATCGCTCAATTCTTCGAGCACCGATTCGCGCACAATCTCTGGGATTCGAGATTCAATCGACTCGTCGGATACGGCATCGTCCGGATACAGCAGCGGCGATTCCTGCATGAGGGGAATCAGCGCTGCAATGAATTCGTCAACGCCGTCTCGCCTTTCCGCCGACACCGGGATCACGAGGGTCCACTCCCGCAGTTCGCCGACCTCGGCAAGCTTGTTGAGCACCTGGGTTGAGCTAACCCGATCAGTCTTTGTCACAATGGCGACAACTTTCGCACGCGGATACCGCGCGAGTTGTTCAAGAATGAATCGGTCGCCCTTGCCGATCGGTTCATCTGCTGGAAGGCACATCCCGATGACGTCAACATCACCGAGAGTGGTTTCAACGAGGGCGTTGAGACGCTCCCCCAACAGGGTGCGAGGACGGTGGAGCCCGGGAGTGTCAACAATGATGAGTTGCCCAGCTTCGCGGGTCACGATTCCGCGAATCGTCTTGCGGGTGGTTTGGGGTTTCGACGACGTGATGGCGACCTTCTCGCCAATCAGAGCGTTCATGAGGGTCGACTTGCCAACATTTGGGCGTCCGACAAACGACAGAAACCCGCTACGCGTCGTCACGAAGTTCCTCAACGGTGACGAGAAGAGTCACAAGCTTCTTTCGTCGACGCTCAACACGTTCGGCGACGAGTCTGAGCCCGTGAACCGACACCGTGTCACCGACAGCGGGGAGTCGTCCGAGATGCTTGACAAACAGGCCACCGACCGTGTCAACATCGTCTTCGTCGAACGCAATGTCGAGGTGCTCTGCGAGATTGTCGATACTCGCCGATGCGGCAGCCCGAATCGACCCGTCTCCGATAGCGGTGAAGTCGCTCTCGTCAACGTCGTCGTATTCGTCAGAGATCTCCCCAATGACCTCTTCAATGAGATCCTCGAGAGTCACGAGCCCCGCAATGCCGCCGTATTCGTCAACGACGAGCGCCATGTGGTTTGAGCGTTCTTGGAGTTCGCGAAGCGCTTCGTCGGCCTTTTTGACCTCGGGGACGAACAGAGCTGGGCGCGAGAGTTGGCCGATGGGCTTGGTATGGATTTCCTCGGCGTGGAAGCGGGCGAACCGGGTGACGTCCTTGAGGTACGCAATTCCGACAATGTCGTCTGAACCATCCCCGATGACGGGCATTCGGGAATACCCCTCGGCGAGGAAAACGCCAATTGCCGTGTCAACGCTGTCGGTTTCCGTGAGCGTCACCATGTCGGTGCGCGCGACCATCACTTCACGAACAATCGTGTCCCCGAAATCGAAGATTGACCGAATCAGGTCGCGGTCTTCTTCTTCGATGGCGTCGGACTCTGTCGCTTCATCGACCATCGACATGAGCTGTCGCTCCGTGTTGATGGTCGTTCGGACCCGGCTGGGCGTGATGACATTGCCAAGCCCGACAAGAACTCGTGTGATCGGGCCGAGCACGATTCTGAATAACCTCACGAGAAGACCTGTCCACGTCACCACGGCAATCGGATGAGCGCGCCCTACAGAGCGCGGGCTCGAGCCGACGAGCACAAACGTGACGACGGTCATGACGACCGCCGCGCCGACGAGCGAAGCGACGATGTCGAGGTCGAGGCTGACAAAAGTTAGTGCAACCAGAATGGCAGCGAACGTCTCACTGAGCACCCGAATGAAATTGACGGTGTTGAGATGAGTGGGAATATCGTCAGCAATTGCATCGAACGTTTTCGCCCGCGGGGTGCCCTCGCCAATCTCGGCGACTTCGGAGCGAGAAAGGGAGCCATAGGCAGCGTCAATCGCTGTCGCTAGCCCACCGAGAACAACGAGTGCAGCCGCGACGGCTGCGAAAACGAGTGTCATGCCGAGTCCTGCTCCGCAAATGAATCAAGCAACTGGCGCTGGAGCGCAAACATTGCCGCTTCCTCGTCTGGTTCTGCGTGGTCAAATCCGAGCAGGTGGAGAATTCCGTGAGTGAGGAGCAAGCGAATCTCGCTGTCAACCGGGTGTCCCGCTGTGATCGCTTGTTTCTCAGCAACCGTTGGGCAAATCACGACATCGCCGAGCAGGCCGGGGTCGGTCGGCTTCTCGTCGCTTCCCGGGCGAAGTTCGTCCATCGGGAACGACATGACATCGGTCGGACCGGGTTCGTCCATCCACTCGACGTGGAGTCTCTCCATCGCGACTTCGTCAACGAACACGATCGACAAATCGGCGTCGGGGTGAACTTTCATCGCAGACACAACAAAAATTGCCAACCGACGCATTGTCGGTTCGTCAACGGTGAAGGTTGTCTCGTTGACAATCTCAACACTCATCGCTTGTCACCCTTGCGTTTCGCTGTTGCTGCTTGAACCTGCTGTTCGTGAAGTGTGTAGGCGTCAACGATCTTGGCCACGAGCGTGTGCCGAACGACGTCGGCGCTGGTGAGGGTCGCGATGTGAACGTCGTCCATATCCCCCAGTATCTGGGTTGCGAGCTTGAGCCCTGAGACATTCGCGGGAAGGTCAACCTGCGTGATGTCACCCGTGACGATCATTTTCGAACCGAACCCTAAACGAGTCAGGAACATTTTCATCTGTTCAGGGGTCGTGTTTTGCGCTTCATCCAAGATGATGAACGAGTCGTTGAGCGTGCGACCGCGCATGTATGCGAGCGGCGCAACCTCGACAACACCGGTCGCAAGTAGCTTGGGCACCAGTTCAGGGTCGACCATATCGTTGAGCGCGTCATACAGCGGGCGAAGATACGGGTCGATCTTGTCGGTGAGGGTTCCAGGCAAAAATCCGAGCTTTTCGCCTGCCTCCACGGCCGGTCGGGTGAGGATGATTCGAGTGACTTCCTTGCGGTGAAGCGCCTGAACCGCCTTCGCCATCGCGAGATAGGTCTTGCCGGTTCCGGCTGGGCCAATCCCAAACACGATGGTGTTGTGTTCGATGGCATCGACATACGTCTTCTGCCCTGCGGTCTTTGGCCGGACGGTTCGCCCGCGGCTTGACACAATCGCTTCACCGAGCACGCCCGACACGCTTCCTCCGTCTCGAACAATCGACTCCCCCTGCACGACGTCACTGTCGCTCAAATCCGCGCCGTTCGCGATCATGTCAATCAACTCGGTGAACAGTTGCTGGGCGTTGTGGACTTCGTCTTCAGCACCCTCGAGGGTGACGATGTTGCCTCGCACGTTAACGACAACGGCGGGGAACTTGGACTCGAGTGTCGAAAGAAATCGGTCGTGGGGGCCCAGCAGTCGAACCATGGCGATGCCGTTGATTTCCAACTCAACACGCGTGTTGTTTCCGTCAGGCAAGAGTGCCTTCCGCAAGACCGCCGGCAAGAACGTGAGCGTGAACGTGGAACACGGTTTGACCGGCTCCGGCGCCGCTGTTGAACACTAGGCGGAAATCTCCGTCAGCATATTCCTTCGCGAGTGCGTTTGCCGTGGCGACAATTTCCGCGAGAAGGTCGGGGTCGCCAGCCGCGAGTTCACTGACGTTCGCGAAATCGTCACGCTTCGGCACAACCAGGAGGTGAACGGGAGCCTGCGGTGCAATGTCTCGAAAGGCAATGAGCGTGTCCGATTCAAAGACGATATCGGCAGGGATTTCCCGTGCAACGATGCGATTGAAAATGCTCATGATTCCAGTCTATCCGCGTCAGTACTGCCCGAAAATGGCGCGGAGCGCAGCGAAACTGGCTGCGCCCGCGGTCGATGTTCTCAAGACGTTGTCGCCGATCCGAATACCGACGGCACCAGCGGCGAGGAGCGATTCCATCTCGGCAGGCGAAATGCCACCCTCCGGACCGACCACAACAGCGATATCCGTCTCTGTCGTGTGGGTGCGCGCCCATTCGCCAAGGGTCTGGGGTGCACGGGGGTCCAACACAATGACTGTTCTGTTCTTCACCACGTTCACGAGTTGGGTTGTCGAAACAACGTCGGTGATTGTCGGGATTGTCGCCCGCATCGCCTGTTTTGACGCTTCGCGAGCGATTGTTGCCCAGCGCTCACGGCCCTTCGCCTGCTTCTCACCACTCCATCGTGAGATGGAGCGCTCGGCCTGCCACGGGACGATCTCGGATGCTCCGAGCTCTGTGCACATTTGTACTGCGAGCTCATCGCGATCTCCTTTCGCCAGGGCTTGCACGAGTGAAAGAGTTGGAGAAGCGACAGCGGTTTCACGAATAACGCTGACGTCGAGCGTGATATGTGACGGTGAGACAGCACTCGCAACACCCTGCGCAATCCAACCGAGACCGTCAGACACTGCCACCGTTTCACCGACACGCAAACGAGCAACACTCGCTGCGTGACGGGCTTCGTCACCCTCGAG
>WLES01000042.1 GCA_009704155.1 Actinomycetota bacterium
ACTTTCAATGAAGGCTCGAACGGCAATTTTGTCGGCGAACGTTGTGAGAATTGGGCTCCGGTCCCACGCCATCTTGTATCGGATCTTTGATTGGATTGTGTTGCCCGGGTAGCGTGCTTCACGTCTCAACGTGCGGTACGCGAGAGCCCTTTGCACGCTGTATCGAATACCCAATTTCGACCTCACTCTGAATTGCTCAAGTCAATCACGTGGGAATCATTTCACAACTACCCACCCTGGTCGAGTGCGTCGACGGCTGGCTGAGGCGGCGGAACGTATCCGGAAAGTGCATCGCGTGAAAGCAGTCCGGAGATGTATGCCATCTCTTCGGCGTCGGGGATGATGGCGTATTGACTGCCGATCAACGCTGTGCGTTCGATGGGCATGACCAGCATGCTGAGTTTGCTTTTGTCGAACGGCGAAATCTCGACAGCGGTTCGGATGATCCAGCTCGAGTCGAGGCCAGGGTCAACAACCAAGAGCTCACCAATTGCCGCCGCGACCGTCGACATTTTGCCTGGGTTCGTCAAGACCCCGAGGGAGAGGAGCTTGTCAACCACGCCGCTAATGAAAAGTTGTTGATTCTTGACGCGAGAAACGTCGCCGTCGGCAAAGGCGTGCCGTTCTCGAACGAATGCAAGCGCCCGTGCCCCTCGCAACTCGATGGGTCCCTGCTCGTAAAAATATCGGTTGAACTCATAGTCGTTCACGTCACTCGTGAAGGCGCGGGGGTTGTCCACCGTCACGCCATCAAGGACCTCGGTGAGGTTTTTGACGCCGCTGAAATTGACGAGCACAAAATGGTCGACTGTAATTCCCAAAAAGCTTTCAACGGTATTGACCGCACAGGTAACGCCTCCATATGACATCGCCCAGTTGATTTTTCCTTTGCCATAACAGGGGATGTCAACCCACGTGTCTCTGGGGATTGAAAGGATCTGAACGTTCTTGCGATCACCGTCGAGGTGCACGAGCATCACGACATCGGATCGATATCCTTCGGCGTTCGGGTCGGATTTCAGTTTGCCTCGCGTATCGCTTCCGAGAATGAGGATGTTCTCCGGTTTGGTGGAGTCCACAGCAGTCGCACCGGGGGTGGGTGTTGCAGTCTCGATGACGCCCTCGAGCGTCGTTGTGTTCGCGTCGAACGTGCTTGCCAAATAGGCGGCAAAACCGAGTGAGCCAATCAAGACGACGGCCAGCGACGCTCCGACAATCGCGAAGGCAATCCTCACGCGCGAACGTCGCCGAACACCGTGCCGCACTTGCGGATGGGCGTGTTTGGCGAGCTTTTTTCTGCCACGCGGCAGTCGGGTTGGCTTGTCAGCACTCATGAGAAGAATCGAAACCTAGCGTCGCGACTGCACGAGGAAAAACAGATAGGACAGTGAAAACGCGAAACCGACAATCGCGTAAGCGACAGTGAACCATGTGAGCGGCACGGGGAGCAGGAGCGTCAATACCCCAAGCCCCGCTGCCGAGATCGCCATCACGGTGCCAACGCGCACGACGGACAGATTATTGGAGTTAGTCGAGTTCACCCACATGTTCCCCGCCAACGCGACGAGCGTGACCCCGATCATTCGCATCGACCACACCAGCGGGGCTGAGGTCGAATCAAAAGCGAGGAGTTCGAGGAAGAATTCAGGAAACGCAAGCAGCACAAGCGCGCTGCTGCCGAAGACGATTGCTCCGGCCTTGAGTGTGAGTCGAATCCCGTTGACTCGTGATGCTGCAATGACTCGATTGGAACTCATATGCAACAGCCTACCGAAGCGACAAATGAGGGCAGGGATAGAATTCCCGCATGCTCATGCAGAGAATCATTGACCGACACGGTTTCGCAAACTTTCGCGAACTTCACCGTTGGTCAATCGAGTTCCCCGATGCGTTTTGGCGCGAGGCGTGGGAGGACCTCCGGATTGTCGGCGACCCTGGTCTTCGAGCTTCGGAGGGCACCGGATTCGAGGGCACCCGCTGGTTCCCCGATGCTCAGCTCAATGTCGTCGACACTCTTCTTCGCGGTAAACCCAACGACGAGGTGATGGTTTCACTCGCTGAGGAGAGCCCGCGGCTCTCGTTGACTCGGGGTCAACTGACGGAGCAGGTTGCAGCCTGTGCCTCGGCACTTCGCGCGGCAGGAGTTCAGCCAGGAGATCGCGTTGCCGCGTGGACGCCAAACGTTCCAGAGACCGTCGTTTTCGCCCTCGGCGCCTTGGCAATCGGGGCCGTGGTCAGCACGGCGTCAACGGATTTTGGCCCTTCTGCACTCGTCGACCGATTCGGCCAAATTGAACCCACAGTGCTTCTCGCGTCATCGAGTTACCAATATGGTGGAAAGCAGTTCGACCTCACCGAGTCAATTGACCAGGTTGCAGCCCTTCTGCCGAGCGTCACCACCCTTCTTGTGATTGGAGCGAGCGGTTCGCACGCTACATGGGATGACTGGCTGGCGCCCCACCGAGGCGTACCTCTCACCACTACTTCACTTCCTTTTGACCACCCCGGATTCATTCTGTTTTCCAGCGGCACGACAGGGCGCCCAAAGTGCATTGTCCACTCAGCGGCTGGTGTGCTGCTCAAGGACTTGAGCGAACAGGGGTATCACCTGGACGTTCGGGAGAACGATCGCGTGATGTACTCAACGACGTGCGGGTGGATGATGTGGAACTGGCTCGTGTGCGGTTTGGGTCGCGGTGCGGCAATTGTTCTTGTCGACGGAAGCCCCGGCTACCCCGACATCAACCGACTCTGGGAGATCGCTGAATCTGAAAAGTTGACGTTCCTCGGTGTTTCAGCTGCACTCATCGATTCATGGCGCAAAGCCGAAGTTGAGCCCCGCCAACACTTCGACCTTGGCGCCCTACGAACTATTGCGTCGACCGGTTCACCGCTCGCTGAGGCGGGCTACGACTGGGTTGCGTCCTCGGTGTCGCCAGAGGTGGTTGTTGCGTCGATTGCCGGTGGGACTGACCTCTGCGGGTGTCTCGTCCTCGGTGTTGACACCGAGCCGGTTCAGCGCGGTGAAATCCAGGGGCCAGCGCTCGGTCTCGATGTGACTGTTTTTCGCGCAGATGGTACCGAAGCCGAAATTGGGGAAGACGGTGAACTGGTCTGCCGCACGCCGTTCCCCACTGTTCCGCTTCGTTTCTGGGGGGACGACGACGGATCACGTCGTCACGCAGCGTATTTTGAACGGTTCCCCGATGTGTGGGCTCACGGTGATTACGCCCGAAAAACTCCGACGGGCGGATTTGAAATTCTCGGCCGACTCGATGCGACCCTCAACGTCAAGGGAGTTCGGATTGGAACCGCAGAGATTTACCGAGTCGTACTCTCGATTCCGGGCATTGTCGAAGCGCTTGCCGTTGAGCAACCCCACGATGGCGACACGCGTGTTGTCCTCTTCGTCGTTGTTAAGGGTTCTCTCGACAGCGCACTTGAGTCGCAGATTAGATCAACACTTCGCTCACAAGCGAGCCCTCGACACGTACCGTCGCTCATCGTCGCAGCACCGGAAATGCCTCGGACTCGAAGTGGAAAGATGACCGAACTGGCAATCGCCGACATCGTCACGGGGCGGGCGGAGCGTGACACATCATCGCTCGCGAATCCGGAATCCCTTGAGTGGTTTCGCGAGTGGGCAAGGTCAACCCAGCTGTAACTGGGATTCTGCACGTTGCCTAAACGACGTCAGCTACGCGAGTGATGTGACCCGTTGCGATTGACTGTTCGCACGCAATGGCAATCCGAAGGCTTTCGAGTGCCGAATCGGGTGGGCACGGGTTCGTAATCTCCCCGCGCGCAAACGTTACAAACGCGTGCGTCTCGTTCTTGAACGCGTCGCGAAAACGATCAACAAACCCGCGGTACGGATTGGCATTGAGATTCAGGTCGTTCTCGATTGTTCGAAGCGGCGTTCGTGAGTTGAGCCCGGCTGAGACGGAATCCTGCGAGCCAAATGCTTCGAGTCGCACATCGTGGCCAAGTGCATCGTGGCGAGTACCCGTGACGATTACCTGTACACCGCTCGTCGTCACAGCAATCACCGAACTGACGTCTGCGTCATCAAAGTCGGCGTAATCCTGGTTTTCGCGGACTGCGCGCGTGGCACTGACGCTCTCAACTTCGCTTCCCGTGAGCCAGCGAACCAGATCAAAATCATGAACGTGCATGTCGCGGAAGATTCCTCCGCTGCCGGCAATGAACTCCCGCGCGCTCGGTGTGTGGTCATGGGCGGTCATGGTGAGTGAATAGAGAGTCCCAATCTCCCCGCTGGCGATGACGTCGTGGACGGCTCGGATCGGTTCATCGAATCGTCGTTGAAAACCGATTTGAAGGGGAGACCCGCTCGATTCGGCGAGGTCGATGAGCTCGCTCGTCGCGGCGAGCGTCATCGCGATTGGTTTTTCACAAAGGACCGGAATTCCCTGCGGGAGGATCCCCCGCAACACATGATCGTGGGCATCGGTTCCGACGGCGACAACAACGGCGTCGGCTACGGGCGTGAGTGCCTTTTTCCAGGGAACCACCGTGGCGTTGAATGCCCCCGCCAGTTCGTGGGCGCGCTGCTCGTTCCGGTTGGTCACGAGTACTTCACTCACGCGCGGATCTGCAGCGAGGTCTTCGACGCGTATTGCGCCCATCCTGCCTGCCCCAACAACGAGAACTTTCACAGAGAACACCTTTCACTGCCGCGAGGAAACCACTGCGAAAAACTACTTTGTTATGACATACTAATTGGTACGTTCCAACGAAGGGTTGTCAATGTCCGACTTTCTGTCTCGTGTCGCCTCGGCACCCATCTCGTGGGGGATCTGTGAGGTCCCCGGTTGGGGTGCGATGCTCCCCCAAAAGCGCGTTCTCGCGGAAATGTCGGGTCTCGGCTTTACCGCAACCGAGCTCGGAGCAGCCGGATTCCTCCCAGAAGACCCTTACGAACTCAAAGACGTGTTGAGCGAATACGGCATGACCCTCATCGGCGGGTTCACTCCCGTAGTCGTGCACGACCCATCAGCTCGACAGGCGACGATAGAGAGCGCAACGGCAACCGCGAAGCTCTTCCAGCAAGCCGGTGCAACAAAGTTTGTTTCCTGCCCAATCATGGACTGGGACTGGAGCAACCCGCGTCCGCTCACGCTTGACGAGCAGAAGCACATGACCGAAATGCTCGGCGTCATCGACGACATCTGCGGAGAGCACGGCCTCGATCAGGTGTTGCACCCGCACGTGCAGACGGTTGTTGAAACGAAAGACGACATCTCGCGTGTGCTCGACTCATGCGACGTGACGTTCTGTCTCGACACTGGCCACATGGCTTTCGGTGGTCAAGACCCCGTCGAGTTCGCCAAGACGGCAATTGAACGCGTTGGTCACGTTCACTTGAAAGACATCCGCCTCGACATGGTTGCGCCTGTTCTTCGCCGCGAAGTCTCCCTCATGGCAGCAACCCAAGCCGGGGTGTTCACGCCACTCGGACAGGGCGATGTTGACATCCTCGGCGTTGTCCAAACCCTTGAGGCCGCCGGTTACCGCGGGTGGTACGTCATTGAACAAGACACCGCGATAACGGGAGGTTTCCCCGACGAAGGCGAAGGCCCCGTTGAACAGGTTTCCGAATCGCTCAAGTACCTGACTGACGTCGTCGCACCGACCCTCGGGTAACAGCCGTGCTCCCCTTGGACGTCCTCAGCGTTGGCCGCATCAGCGTCGATTTGTACGCTGTTGAGCCAAACGTTGGATTCGAGGGGCAACAGAGTTTCCAAAAATCGGTCGGCGGTAGCCCCACCAACGTTGCTGTCGCAGCTGCTCAACTTGGTCGCCGAGTCGGGCTGGCCACCAAAGTCGGAGACGACAAATTCGGTGAGTACGTGCGCACGCGACTTGCTGGCTGGGGAGTGTTGACGGATTACGTCGGGGTGCAGCACGGCGCTCAAACTCCGCTCGCGCTCGCTGCGCTCACACCGCCAGAGACTCCGACGGTCATCTTCTACCGTGGACCCGCAGCACCGGACACAACCCTCACGCTAGACGACGTGCCAGCTGACGTCGTGTCAGATGCCAACATTCTCTGGATCAGTCAAGGGTCACTTTCGCAGGGCTCGACCGCCGAATCGTGTCTTCACTGGATGAGTTTGCGCACCCGCGAGCAGCACACAATCCTCGACCTCGATTACCGACCAACCCTGTGGGAAACCGTCGATGCTGCTCGGGCGATGGCAGCCCGTGCAATCTCGCTGGCAACAATCGTTGTGGGCAACCGCGAAGAGTGCGAGGTCGCCGTGGGAACGTCGGACCCCGATTCCGCAGCGGATCGCCTTCTCGAAGCAGGTGTGCGGTTGGCCATCATCAAACTTGGCGCCGACGGTGTACTTCTGGCTACAGCGTCGGAGAGGGTGCGAATTCCTGCAATCCAGATAACTCTCGTGTGCGGACTCGGTGCCGGTGACGCCTTCGGTGGTGCGCTGTGCCACGGCCTTCTCAACGAGTGGGGTCTCGAAGAGATTGGCAAGTTCGCCAACGCTGCGGGCGCCCTCGTTTCAACGAAACTCACCTGTGCAGACGCGATGCCTACCGTCACGGAACTCAACGAACTTCTGGCGGCAGCAGCATGACACTCGACCGAAAGCTCTACGGCGAACTTCTTGACGCCCGTGTGTTTAATCCGGAATCACTCGGGAACGCGCTCGTAGCTCGGCGTCGTCGCACGCTCGCAGGCGATGACGGTCAGTTGCTGATCCTCGCCGCCGATCACACGTCGCGCGGCAAGATCTCCCTAGGCAACGACCCTCTCGCTATGGCTGACCGCTACACGCTCCTCGAGCGCCTGGTGCGCTGCCTCGCCCTGCCCGGGGTCGACGGCGTGTTGGCGAGCGCCGATGTCCTGGAAGAGTTGGCGTGGCTTGGCGCCCTTGACGGCAAAATCGCGATTGGCACGATGAACCGAGGTGGCATCATCGGGGCGCGCTGGGAACTCGATGATCGCTTGACCGCGTACGACGCTGAGCACGTTGAGTCAATGGGGCTTGACGGTGGAAAGACGCTCATCCGCATCGACCACACTGACCCCGGCGTCGCTCGCA
>WLES01000043.1 GCA_009704155.1 Actinomycetota bacterium
CGACTCGATTCCCGCGATTTTCGGAATCACAACCAGCCCGTTCCTCGTGTTTGCCTGCAACATCTTGGCCCTCATGGGACTTCGACAGCTGTACTTCCTCCTCGGCGACCTCATCGACCGTCTCCACTTCCTCGGACACGGAATTGCGATCATTCTCGGGTTCATCGGGTTCAAACTGTTCAACCACGCACTCCACAAGAACGAACTTCCGTTCATCAATGGTGGACAGCACGTTGAAATCATCCCCGAGATCCCAACATGGCTCTCTCTCACGGTGATTGTGTCGACACTCACCCTCGCGGTTGTCGCCAGCATCATCCGTACCCGCAGGGAAGCACAGCGCGAGGCAGCCGCGAAACACTAGGTGTCACGCTGATAAACTCAGCGAGATGAACGCCGACGCCACGGGCTTGACAAAGCCCCGCACTCTCGCAGAGAAAGTGTGGGAGTCGCACCGCGTTGTTACAGGCGAAAACGGCGAACCTGACCTCATTTACATCGACTTGCACTTGATTCACGAGGTGACGAGCCCGCAAGCGTTCGACGGCCTTCGTTTGGCTGGCCGGCCCGTTCGGCGGCCCGATTTGACCATTGCAACGGAAGACCACAACACTCCGACGCTCAACATCACGGCTCAAATCGCGGATGAAACGTCGCGAACTCAGATTGAAACGCTCCGATCGAACGCGAAAGAGTTTGGTATCCGGTTGCACTCACTCGGTGACATTGAGCAGGGGATCGTGCACGTCGTTGGCCCGCAACTGGGGCTCACCATGCCGGGAATCACGGTTGTCTGCGGCGACAGCCACACCTCGACTCACGGTGCTTTCGGTGCAATGGCATTCGGGATCGGCACATCGGAGGTTGAACACGTTCTCGCGACTCAAACACTTCCCCTCACTCCGTTCAAGACGATGGCCATTACCGTCAACGGCCACCTTCGCGACGGAGTCACGGCGAAGGACATCATTCTCGCGGTGATTGCGAAAATCAGCACGGGCGGCGGTCAAGGGTATGTTCTCGAATACCGCGGCAGCGCGATCGAGGAGCTCTCGATGGAAGGTCGCATGACGATTTGCAACATGTCCATCGAAGCCGGTGCACGAGCGGGAATGGTTGCGCCTGACGAAACGACGTTCGCCTACCTCAAGGGACGGCCACACGCGCCACAGGGTGCCGACTGGGATGCTGCTGTTGAATATTGGAAGACTCTCCCGACCGATATCGGAGCCACCTTCGACGCCGAGGTCATCATCGACGGAAGCGCTCTCGAGCCCTTCGTCACGTGGGGAACAAACCCCGGCCAGGGCGTCGCTTTGTCTGACAAGGTTCCGAACCCCACAGACATCAGTGACCCGAACGAACGCGCTGCGGCAGAGCGCGCGCTCGAGTACATGGATCTCGCACCAGGCACGCCGATGAAATCAATTCCGGTCGACCAGGTGTTTATGGGGTCGTGCACGAATTCACGAATCGAAGATTTGCGTGCTTTCGCGAGTGTCATCAAGGGCAAGAAACTCGCCGACGGCGTGAAGCTCATGGTTGTCCCTGGCTCAGCGCGCGTTCGGCTCGAAGCTGAAGCAGAAGGAATCGACAAGATTGTCGAAGAATTCGGCGGCGAGTGGCGCTTCGCTGGCTGTTCGATGTGCCTCGGCATGAATCCGGACCAGTTGCAGCCTGGCGAGCGATGCGCGTCAACATCGAATCGAAACTTTGAAGGTCGTCAGGGCGCTGGCGGCCGCACCCATCTCGTCTCTCCGCTCGTCGCAGCTGCGACGGCAATCAAGGGAACTCTCGCGAGCCCGTGGGATGTGAGCTAGGGCATGGAAGCCATTACGTCAATCACGGGAATCGGTGTTCCGCTCACGCGCAGCAACGTCGACACCGACCAAATCATCCCGGCTGAGTTCCTCAAGCGGGTGACCAAAACGGGGTTCGACGACGCGCTCTTTCAGCGATGGAGGCAAGACCCCGACTTTGTCCTCAACAAAGAACCGTTCACGCACGGGACAGTTCTCGTCGCTGGAATGGATTTTGGAACAGGCTCGTCGCGCGAGCACGCGGTGTGGGCCCTGCGTGACTTTGGGTTCCGTGCTGTCATTGCACCGCGCTTTGGAGACATCTTCCGAGGGAACTCGGGAAAACAGGGTTTGCTCACCGCGGTCGTCCCTGAGTCTGTCGTTCACGACATCTGGGCAGCAATCGACGCCGCACCTGGAACAGAGGTGACGGTTGATTTGGTCAACAGGTCGGTATCGTGTGGGGATGTGCACAGCCCATTCGACATTGACGACTACACGCGTTGGCGCTTGATGGAAGGGCTCGACGACATTGGACTGACACTCCGCCACGAAAGCGCCATCGACGCTTTTGAAACGCACCGCGAATCGTGGCGCCCGACGACGTTGCCAGCTCGATGACGACCTTGAGCGACGACGCCAAGCGCCAGGGTGAGCGCGTTGGACTGAACGTCGACACGATCACCATTCACGGTGGCAAACCGCTGATCGGTCGCGTTGATGTCCGCGGAGCGAAAAACCTCGTAACCAAAGCAATGGTCGCCGCGCTGCTCGGTGACGGGCCGTCCGTTCTGCGCGGAGTGCCAGCAATCTCTGATGTCGCAATCGTCAGGGGGCTGCTCGAGGCTCACGGTGTGCGAATTACCGACACGGGCGACGGCGAGCTCACGATGGACCCGAGCAATGTGCGGAGCGCCCACTTTGCTGAGATCGACGCCCACGCTGGGTCGAGCCGAATTCCCATTCTGTTTTGCGGACCGCTGCTCCACCAACTTGGTGAAGCCTTCATTCCCGACCTCGGCGGCTGTCGAATCGGCGACCGCCCGATCAACTTCCACCTCGACGCACTTCGCGCGTTCGGCGCAAAGGTCACCAAACTCCCACAAGGTATTCACCTCACCGCGCCGGAACGCCTTCGCGGCGCAGAGATTGATTTGCCGTTCCCGTCCGTCGGCGCAACAGAACAGGTCCTTCTCTCGGCCGTTCGCGCAGAAGGTGTAACAGAACTCAAGAACGCGGCGATTGAGCCGGAAATCATGGACCTCATCTCCATCCTTCAGAAGATGGGTGCTGTCATTTGGGTCGAACCCAATCGCACCATTTTCATTGAGGGAGTCGACCGCCTCGGCGGCTACGAACACCGTGCACTGTTTGACCGCAACGAAGCTGCGTCGTGGGCTGCCGCTGCGCTCGCAACCAAGGGCGACATTTTCGTTGCAGGGGCCAAACAACCAGAACTCTTGACGTTCCTCAACGTTTTCCGAAAGGTGGGCGGGGAGTTCACGGTCATGGAAGACGGGATTCGTTTCTGGCACCCCGGTGGTCCACTCAAGCCGGTCATCGTCGAAACCGATGTTCACCCCGGATTCATGACGGACTGGCAACAGCCTCTCGTTGTCGCAATGTCGCAGGCCGAAGGGCAATCCATCGTCCACGAAACGGTGTATGAAAATCGTTTCGGCTTCACGGATTCCCTTAATGCAATGGGGGCGAACATCGTCGTTCACCAGGACGGCATCGCCTCGATCACGCGACGTGTTCCACGCCGTGCCCTCGAGCAAGCTGCTGTGATCACAGGGCCGACTCCGCTCCACGGCGCAGACATTCGAGTGCCTGACCTTCGCGGCGGATTCTCACACCTCATTGCGGCGTTGGCCGCTGACGGGACGAGCACCATCAGCAATGTCGGAATCATCGCCAGAGGCTACGAACACTTCATTGACAAGCTCCGAGACCTCGGTGCCGATTTTGAAACCGCGGATTAGGGGACGTCAACGATGCCGAATCAGGATCGAACGCTGCGATGGAGACTCATCGCCGGCGTCGCCCTCCCGCTCATGGGTTTGATTTCGAGCATTCGAGTGCGGGGAGGAGAGAACATCCCCAAGTCAGGGTCGTTCATTCTCGCGCCATGCCACTTCAGTGCAATCGATCCCGTCGTGATGGCCGTCGCACTGTGGAAACAGGGTCGAACCCCGAGGTTCATGGCTAAATCGTCACTGTTCGCCATTCCGGTGCTGGGCTCAATCCTCCACTGGCTCGGTCAAATTCCCGTCGAACGAGATGGTCAGCAGCGCGCGCTCGGGCCGATGAAGGCCGCGCGTGACCTCGCCGAAAAGGGACTCGGTGTCATCATCTACCCAGAGGGTTCACTCACGCGCGATCCAGAGCTCTGGCCCATGCGGGGCAAGACGGGAGCGGTGCGAATGGCACTCGATGCCGGCCTCCCACTCATCCCCGCCGCCCACTGGGGAACCGCGAAGCTCATGCCACGGTATTCGGGTCGGCTCAGGCTCTTCCCTCGAACCCCCATCGATGTCCTCATCGGTAAGCCCATTGACCTCTCGCCTTTCAAAGGCAAGCCGATCGACCAGAAGATTCTCACTCAAGCGACTCTCATCCTCATGAACACCATCACCGAGCTACAGGCACAATTGAGGGGCGAGACGGCTCCAGACAAGCGCTGGGACCCGCTCGAACACAACCAGACAACAACGGGGAAGTTCTAGTGTCAACCGTCGCGGTGCTCGGAGCAGGTGCGTGGGGAACAACCTTCGCCAAAGTCCTCGCCGATGCGGGGAACAATGTGCAGTTGTGGGCTCGACGCGATGAAATCGCCCAAGAGATCAACGAAACGCACCGCAACACCCGATACCTGCAACGCATCAACCTCCCGCTGTCCATCACCGCGTCGACATCCCTTCCCGTCGCTCTGGCTGGGGCCGACGCAATCTTTCTGTCGGTGCCGTCACAGTCACTTCGCGGACTGCTCGACGACATGGACGGGATGCTCAAGGGCGACGTCCCCGTCGTTTCGTTGATGAAGGGCGTAGAACGCGCCAGCGGGTTGCGCATGAGCGAAGTCATCGCCCAGGCCGGATTTGTCGACGTCGAGCGGATTGCTGTGTTGTCAGGGCCCAATCTGGCTCTCGAAATTGCGCGCGCCGAACCGTCGGCGTCCGTCGTGTCGTCGGTCAATCACGATGTGGCAACCCACATAGCCGCTCTCAGCACGAGTCACTACTTCACTGCACTGACCAACAACGACGTGGCGGGAACCGAGTTCGGCGGAGTTCTCAAGAACCTCATCGCCGTCGCCGTCGGAATCGCGGACGGCGTTGGGTACGGCGACAACACGAAGGCATCCATCATCACGCGAGGACTGTCAGAACTGTCGGCGTTTGCTGCTGCGTACGGGGCACGCCCCGAGACGATGTGGGGACTCGCCGGACTCGGCGACCTCATCGCAACGTGTGAATCTCCCCTGTCGCGCAACAACACAGCTGGTCGCCTGCTTGGCCAGGGCTACTCCTATGACATGGTCATCCGCCAAATGGACCAGACGGCAGAGGGATTGTCCTCGGTCGACCCGATTTTGACGCTCGCGGCCGCAAAGAATGTCTCAATGCCGATCGTCACCCAGGTTCAGCAAGTTCTTCGCGGAACACTCGACCCGCGTGAGCTCGCACCGCACCTCGCGACGGACAAGAGCGGACCGGCGGAAGAGTAATGGCGGTTCAGGCGCTCGCTGACGGTCGGGTGCTCGCCGAGCGCATCGGCGGGTTCCCTCCGCGCGTTGTTGCGCTTCACGGCTGGGGACGGTCGGGCGCCGACTTCGTCCCAGTTCTCGCGGGTCTCGACGCCGCCGCAATTCACCTTCCAGGGTTTGGCCCGACAGCGGCACCCGATGCCGTGTGGGGAACCACCGACTACGCAGATCTCGTTGCAGAGGCAATCGAACCGTTCGCCCCCGTTGTTGTTGTGGGTCACTCATTCGGCGGTCGTGTGGCGGTTCGTCTCGCTGCGAAACACCCAGAGCTTGTCTCCGGATTGGTGCTGACGGGTGCACCGCTCGTTCGAGCCACTCCGCCATCAAAACCGACACTGGCATACCGAATCGCGAAGTGGGCGAATCGAGTGGGAATCCTTTCAGATTCAGCTATGGAATCCCGTCGGCGTTCGGCTGGAAGTGCTGACTACAACGCTGCACAGGGAATCATGCGCGACATCATGGTGAAGACAGTCAATGAAAACTACGATGACGATCTCGCAGCTGTAACCTGCCCAACCTGGCTGGTGTGGGGAGAAAACGACACGGCAGCTCCGACCGCTGCCGGCAAGATTGCGTCGGAGAGAATTCGTGGAGCAACCTGGACTGTTGTGCAGGGCGAGGCGCATCTGCTGACGCCAGGGCTGGGTGCGGCCGTCAGGCGCGCAGTTGAGGAGGCCTTGTAATGGGTGATCTGGGATTAGAGAGACTCGTAATTCTTGCCACCTACCTGGTCTTTACGGGCTTCATTGGGGTCAAGTGGATTCGGGTTGCTCAACGCGAGCACTACGTATTTGGGTGGACCGAGCGCATCGCTGCTGGGTGGGGCCGGTCGCGCCCGACCTCTCGATGGCCGTTGATGGTGACGCTAACCATGGGAGCAGGACTGTTGGCGCTCGGCACCATGGATCTTGTCTTCGAACCGTGGTCGACCGTCGCGGCGGCTGTGGCAGTCGGCATCTCAGCGTTGTGGCCATGGGGTCTCGGCTTCCGAGGAACGACGTCGAAACTTCAGTGGACATCGCGCGCCAAGCGCCTCGCCGTGATTTGGCTCATCGTGTGGTTTGTCTCGACGGTTGTTGGGCTCGCTGTGTTCTCGGTAAGCCTTGCGACGACAGTCTTTGCACTGTCTTTCGGTGACCAGGGAGGCAATGCCACGTCACCCTGGGTCGTCGGAGCCTTCTTCCTCATCGCCCTCATCACGCCAGCACGTTTCGCCCCGACCTCGATGGACATCGCTTTGGCGATTGCCAACCCCATAGAAAAGGCGCTGTCGAAAAAGTGGCTGGTCTCCGCCCAGAAGAAGCTCCGTCAGGTGAACCCGACGGTTGTTGCCGTGACGGGCTCCTATGGCAAGACGTCGACCAAGGGCTACATCGCCCACCTCGTCGGTGCAAAGTTCTCTGTTGTGCCAAGCCCAGCCTCCTTCAACAACCTCTTGGGTCTCGCGCGCGCCGTGAACGACAAACTCACCCCCGGTACAGA
>WLES01000044.1 GCA_009704155.1 Actinomycetota bacterium
GATGAGGTCGATTGCCTTGTCTGGCAAGAATCGGTCCTGCACGTATCGGTCGGCGAGGGTTGCCGCTGCGACGATCGCGTCGTCGGTGATCGAAACCTTGTGGAACGCTTCGTAGCGGTCACGAAGACCCTTCAAGATGTTGATCGTGTGGGGCACGGAAGGCTGGTTAACCGTCACGGGCTGGAATCGGCGTTCAAGCGCCGCATCCTTCTCGAAGTACTTGCGGTACTCGTCGAGAGTTGTCGCACCAATGGTCTGGAGTTCACCGCGGGCGAGCATCGGCTTGAGGATGCTCGCGGCGTCGACTGCGCCCTCCGCCGCACCTGCGCCAACGAGTGCGTGGATTTCGTCGATGAAGACGATGATGTCTCCGCGGTTGCGGATCTCCTTCGTGACCTTCTTGAGGCGCTCTTCGAAGTCACCGCGGTATCGGCTACCGGCAATAAGGCTTCCGAGGTCGAGTGTGTAGACCTGCTTGCCCTTGATGGTCTCCGGCACTTCACCCTTGACGATCGCCTGGGCGAGACCTTCGACAACGGCTGTCTTTCCGACACCCGGTTCGCCAACGAGCACGGGGTTGTTCTTGGTTCGGCGGGAGAGGATCTGCATGACGCGTTCCATCTCTTTTTCGCGGCCGATGACGGGGTCGAGTTTTCCGTCGCGCGCAGCCTGCGTGAGGTTGCGGCCGAACTGGTCGAGGATCTGTGATCCCTTGTCATTGGCTGCCGGTTCCCCTCCGCCGACGGTCGCGCTTTCTTTGCCGGCCTGGTAACCGGAAAGCAACTGAATAACGGTCTGGCGGACGCGTGTGAGGTCAGCGCCGAGTTTGACGAGAACCTGAGCGGCAACGCCTTCGCCCTCGCGGATGAGTCCGAGGAGGATGTGCTCGGTGCCGATGTAATTGTGGCCCAGTTGAAGTGCTTCACGGAGGCTGAGTTCAAGGACCTTCTTGGCGCGGGGTGTGAATGGAATGTGTCCGGTCGGCGCCTGCTGGCCCTGACCGATCATGTCCTGAACTTGCTCGCGGACATTGTCAATGGAGATCGAAAGCTCGGCGAGCGCCTTTGCGGCGATACCGTCGCCCTCTTTGATGAGACCCAAGAGGATGTGCTCAGTACCGATGTAGTTGTGGTTCAGGCCCTTTGCTTCTTCTTGGGCAAGCACAACGACGCGACGTGCGCGGTCTGTGAATCGTTCAAACATAATCCGTCTCCTTTGCGAGTTGTCTCGCGATGGTTCAACGGTAACAACGTGAAATCCGCTTCACACCCGATTTCGCTAACGGCAAAACTGCTGTCATCGAGCGCATCGGCGCGAATCGAGGGCGATTTACTCTTTCGGAGCGAGCCCGCGACGAGCGCGCTCTTCGGCTTCGTACTTCTCGAGTTCGCGGCGTTCGGTGCGGTCAGCGCGCATGATTGCGCGAAGTGCAAACCAAAAAAGGAGCCCAATGATCAGCGTTGGTGTTACTGAGAACACCGCGTTCGCCCAGAAATCTTCAATCACGGTTGTAGTGTACGCCCGATTACTTGACGAGCGGGAAGAGAGTAGTTTCGCGAATTCCGAGGCCCGTAATCGCCATGAGGAGGCGGTCGATTCCCATTCCCATTCCGCCGCTCGGTGGCATTCCGTGTTCAAGCGCGCGCAGGAATTCTTCGTCGAGAGGCATCGCCTCAGCGTCGCCTCGCCCAGCCAACTTGGCTTGTTCAACAAACCGTTCGCGCTGAATGACCGGGTCAACGAGCTCTGAATAACCGGTGGCGAGTTCGAACCCGCGCACATACAGGTCCCACTTCTCGACAACACCGGAAATTGATCGGTGTTCGCGCGTCAGCGGACTGGTCTCGAGCGGGAAGTCCATGACAAACGTCGGCACCGTCAACTGTGGTTTGACGTGGTGCTCCCACAGTTCTTCGACGAGCTTGCCGTGGGTCGGATGGTCGACCTCGATCTCGACGGCCTTGGCCATCTTCTCGAGAGCCGCCATCGGCGTCTCGGGGGTTATCTCCGTTCCGACGGCATCCGACAACGAACCAAACAGGCTGATCCGAGCCCAGTCGCCGCCGAAGTCGTAAACAGTGCCGTCATTCCAGGTGACTTGGTGCGACCCTGAAACAGCGACCGCCGCGTTCTGAATGAGCTCTTGAGTCAGGTCGGCAATCGAGTTGTAGTCGCCGTATGCCTCATACGCTTCGAGCATCACGAACTCTGGGCTGTGGGTTGAATCAGCGCCCTCGTTGCGGAAGTTTCGGTTGATCTCAAAAACGCGATCGATTCCGCCGACGACCGCGCGCTTGAGGAACAACTCGGGCGCGATACGCAAGAACAGGTCCATGTCGAACGCGTTTGAGTGGGTGACGAACGGACGAGCCGCAGCACCACCGTGAAGCGTCTGAAGCATCGGGGTTTCAACCTCGAGAAAGTTGTGTGCGCGGAACGTGTCGCGCAACGAGGTCATCGCCGTCGATCGGGTCACGACGTTTGCGCGGGCCTGGTCGCGAACGATCAGGTCAAGGTAACGCTGACGGACTCTGGTTTCTTCGCTGAGTTCGCTGTGGAGGTTCGGTAGCGGAAGAAGTGCCTTGGCGGCCATTTGCCACTCGTCGACGAGAATCGACAGCTCGCCGCGCTTGGAGGTAATGACTTCACCGTGGACGAAGACGTGGTCACCGAGGTCGACGAGGTCTTTCCATCGTTCGAGCGATACTTCGCCAACTTTGTCGAGTGAGAGCATCGCTTGAATGCGCTGTCCGTCACCCGATTGAAGCGCGGCAAAACACAACTTTCCTGTGTTGCGCGAGTGAACGATTCGGCCAGCGATTCCTACCTCAACACCCGTCGACACATCGACGTCGAGCCCATCGTGTTCTGCCCGAACCGCGCCGATTGTTGTTGTCACGGGGACGGTGACGGGGTATGCAGCGCCTTCAGCGTTGAGCCTGTCGCGCTTCGCAAGACGAACGGCCTTCTGCTCGACGATTTCGTCGGCGGAAAGTTCGGTTTCGTCGCTCATGGTGGCCCCTTCAAGTGTTAACTCAAGGCTACCGTTTGGGTAAGTCGCGAACCCTCATGTTGTCGATGAGTCGGGTCGCGCCGACTCGAGCCGCGATGACGACCCTCGCTGGGGCGTTTGGCCCCACCTCGTTGAGCGAAACCGGGTCAATGACGGCGAGGTAATCGACGTCGATTCCCGATTGCTCAAGCTTCTGCCTCGCTCTCGCTACCGACTCGGCGGACCCCGCTTCCGCAACTATGTCGTTCAAGGCGACGGGAATGAGTGCCGCGGTTTCGCGCTCTGCCGCCGACAGGTAGCGATTCCGGGACGACATCGCAAGGCCATCGTTGTCGCGAACGGTTGGCACACCAACAACACGAATGTTGGGGTGTCGCTCGGCGGCCATTGAACGGACTAGAGCCAATTGCTGCCAATCCTTCTCGCCAAATACCGCGATGCCGGGTTGCGTCATGTCGAATAGACGGTTCACGACCGTAAGCACAGCGTCGAAATGCCCAGAGCGACTGGCCCCTTCCCACATGTCACCGCGGGCACCGGCGTCAATCGCATCGGGTGGTTGTCCGGGTGTATAGACCTCGTCAATCGAAGGGACGAAAATTTCTGCGCGGTCAGCAATCAGTTCTCGATCGGCGTCGAGCGTCCGCGGGTATCGATCGAAATCGTCTCCAGCGCCGAACTGGGTGGGGTTCACGAAAATGGAAACGACCACCTCGTCCGCGAGTTCGCGCGCGCGATCAATGAGAGCGAGATGGCCGCCGTGCAGTGCGCCCATAGTGGGCACAAGCGCTTTAGTCATCGGTGTCAGAAACGTGGTCGCCCAACCACTGCTCGACGGGATCAAACGAACCGTCCGAGTTGCGCCTCAGCGATTCGTCAACTGCCGAATGAACGAGAGCGCGAAGAACCTCGCCCGGTCGGTCGACACCAATCTGCGTGAGTCGGAAAGTCGACTGGTCGATGATGGCCTTCGAGAATGTGGCGACGGTATCGATGACTTCGGCGTAAGCAACCCGGTCGGCTTCCTCAACGACGAAGGGTTCGCCACCCATCTCGACGACGAGCGCTTGGGCGATTGGCAAAGCGGTTGCTGGCGCGGTCACTGCGCAATACGCGTCTTTCATTCGGTGGACATCGAGTGACGTTCCCGTGAAGTGAATCACCGGGTGAATCGCGAGCGGAATCACCCCGACTGCTCTCGCTGCGGAGAGTATCTCGATTCCGTGCTCGGGGCGGTTGTGCACAACAATCTGCCCTGGTTTCCATTGGCCATCGAGCGATTCGATGAGCCCCTCGAGCGTTTCTCCATCGCCCGGACCAAGGATTATGAGGTCGGAACTTTCTGCAACCTCAGCTGCGGTCTTGACCGTGATTCCGCGAAGCATCGACAGAACACGGTCGCGATCGAGCGGATGCGGTTCGGTCATCGACCACGGAATGTGTCCAGCCCCCGCGAGCGCGAGCGCCATCACGACGCTTTCGCGACCGTTACCGACGAGCCCAACGTCAAGGCGACCGGGTGTCATCATGCGAGTTCTCCGTCTGCATCGGTGGGTGGAACACGACACAACCATTCTGCGACGAGAGCGCACACGACGAGAACAATCGAGGCGACGAGCCCGGCGATCGACGATGGCAGGGCGTCCGCCGCGATGTAAGGGCGCGTCACCGTGAATGCGATGATTCCACCGATTGCACCGAACACGACGGCACCCGAAAGTGCTGCGGATTGCGCGAGGGTCAGAATCTGAACCGCGGCGACAGGGTTGATTCGCCTACCCGGCTTTGGTTGTGTCGCCCAATTCACGCGTGCGCCGAGTGCAACAACGACCGCGCCGACCAACACAAGTGAAACCGTGAGCGACCACGGCACGGGAAGTGACGGGCGACCGGTAGCTACAAACACCCAGTCAAGACCGAATCCCAGAGCAAAACCAAACGGGGTCAGCCCCACGAGGACAAGCGGGTTCGTCTTCTTCACGCTTCGAGCCCTTCAAGAAGTGCGCTCACGCGGCCGCGGCCGGGAATCTCGGCGTCGGGGTCAATCTCAAGCCACGGCTCGAGCACGAATCGGCGTTCGTGCGCCCGCGGGTGGGGAACAACCAGGTTTCCATCTTCGATGTGGTCACCGTGAACGATGAGATCGAGGTCAAGTGTTCTGTCACCCCAGCGCTCGGTGCGAATTCGGCCGTGGGACGCTTCGATGTCGTGCAGAACAGCGAGCACCGCGTGAGGGGTGAGCGATGTGTCGATGATGGCGACGCCGTTGAGGTAGGCGGGGTGGCTCGCGTCGGGGCCGTCGGCACCAACAGCAATTGTTTCGAGCAGTGGTGACACACCCAGGATGTCGATTGAGTCGTGCGCATCGAGTTGTGTCAGTGCCGACGCGATTGTGCTTTCGCGCTCACCCAAGTTGGCGCCAAACGCGACGACCGCGTGTGTCACGAGCGCGACCGCTCAATGACAACAGAAGCGTCGTCAAATGGGACAGAGATGGGTGCGCTTGGCTTGTGAAGTTCGACCCGAACCGATTCAGCCCCGTGACCGAGCACAACGGCAGCAATGCGCTCGGCAACGGTTTCGATGAGGTCGACGGGTTCGCTCGCAACCGCGGCGACGACGTCTTCGGCGAGTGTTCCGTAATTGATGGTCTTGCCGATGTCATCAGCAAGATTGCCGAGCGGAACGCGGACATCGAGGTCAATGATGAACTCCTGTCCGTTCACTCGCTCGTGGTCGAAGACGCCGTGGTGGGCGAAAGCACGAAGGCCTCTGAGGCGAATCTCGTCGGTCATGCCTCACCCCTAACCCACGCGTCACGAACATCGAATGCTCGGGCCGTTCCGCCAACATCGTGGACGCGAACGGCGGCGGCACCGGCATCGGCAGCGAGGACAGAAATCGTTGTGGTTGCTTCATCTCGGTCGGCCGGTGTCTCGCCGAATGGGCTGAGGAACCTCTTGCGCGAGGCGCCAATCAAGACGGGGTATCCGAGGGCAACGAGCTGGTCAAGGTCCCGAAGGAGCGCCCAGTTGTGGTCTGCGTCTTTCGCGAACCCCAGACCTGGATCAAGCCACAACCGGTTGGGCTCCAAGCCGTGTTCCATGAGGAACTCCACGCGCGCGCCAAGTTCTGAAAGCACATCCGCAGTGACGTTGTCGTAGGTGGCGAGGTCCTCCATGGATTCGCTATCGCCCCGCCAGTGCATCGCAATGTAGGTCGCGGGCGAATGCGTGACCGCTGTCACCATTCCGGGGTCAGCCAAACCACCAGACACATCGTTGACATAAGTCGCACCCAAACTGACCGCGGCTGTCGCGGTGGCGGCACGCATCGTGTCGATTGACACAACAATTCCTTCTCCGCACAGCGCCCGAACGACAGGCAAAACGCGCTTTTGTTCTTCATCGGCGTCGATTCGCGCAGCTCCGGGACGGGTCGATTCGCCTCCGACATCAATGACGTCAGCACCGGCCGCGACCATCGCGCGAGCGTGGGCGACGGCAGAGTCGACGTCGGTAAACAACCCACCATCGCTGAAGGAATCCGGTGTGACATTGAGGATTCCGAAGATGAGCGGACGCTTAGCCATGTCCCCCACCGATAAGTGCCATGAGCGATGACTTGAGTGGCTCGTCGGCGCACACGCCCGTTGCAGAGACCGTCACCGTCGTCGCGGTAGATTGCCGTGCTCCTCGAGAGGACACGCATTCGTGTCTGGCGTCGATTACGACAAGCGCACCCGCAGCATCGGCGCCGCGATTGAGAGCATCACACACATCGAGCCCTAGGCGTTCTTGCACTTGTGGTCGTGATGCAACGACGTCGACTAGGCGCGCAATGTGCCCAAGCCCGAGAACCGTCGAGGTGGGAACGTACGCAACGTGGGCAACGCCACTGAACGGCAGTAGGTGGTGTTCGCACATCGACCGAAACTCAATGTCGCGCATGATGACGGGGTCGTTCGAATCGACATCGGCGGTGGAGCCGGCTTCGCGCAAACC
>WLES01000045.1 GCA_009704155.1 Actinomycetota bacterium
GTCATCATCGTCATCATCGTCATCATCGAGAATGATGGCGTCACCGCGCACGTCATCGATGTCGGGCAACACAACATCGACCTCACCGTTCGCAAGGGCCTCTTCGTAATCACGCAGGCGGTCAGCCCACGGCACCCAATCGGGCGCGATGACAGCGCCTTCACCCGCGACCAGCTCTGACTCGAGAACCGTGATCGAGTCGCCGTCAACCGCCAGGTCGACAATCCAGTTCCACCCCGCGTAGCCGGGCATTCGCGACGCGAGTCGGACCGTTGCAATGCCGTCCTTCTCCTCAACGGCCATCAGATCGCCGATCGTGTAGTCGGGCGTGAAGGTGAGGAGAGCTTGGCGCGCGGAAGCTTCTAAGGCTTTAGGCGTCGAAGTCATCAGCGACCTTTCGGAGCACAGCGGCAATCTTCTTCGAGTGCGCGGACGCTGGATAGTGCCCTCGTCGCAAATCGTTTCCAGCTGAATCCAAAAGCTTTGCGAGATCTTCGAGAATCACGGCCATGTCATCAGCCGAGCGGCGACGGTTCTTCGCGATGGACTGAGGCTCATCGAGAACCATAACGGAGTGGGCCTGCAAACCGCGCTTGCCTTCGATCGTCCCGTACTCAAGGCGAGCGCCGGGAGCAACAGTCGTTCCGGCTGGCAGCGCTGAGGCGTGGAGGAACACTTCGACACCGTCGTCGCCCTGGACGAACCCGAAACCTTTGTCGTCGTCAAAGAACTTTACTTTTCCCGTTGGCATGCTTTTCTCCTGCTCGTAGACACCTCTCCTGAGGATACCCGTGCCCGCGATAGAATTGACGGATGCCCTCAGCCGTTCACGTCGCAACTCGACTCGCTGAGTTGAACCGCGAAGAATTGGTGGCCCTCATTGAAGCACGGCCGTGGGGCATGGGTCGTCAGCTTGATGTCCACGACGTCGCTGACACACTGCTTGGTTCAGATTCGATTGACAATTCGCTTCGTCAACTTTCGCGGGTTTCACTCGAGGCCCTTTCGGCAGGAAATGGTGACGAACTGTCCCGCAGTCTGATGCTGTCCAACGAGGACGGCGTTCCTTACTCCGAAGTCTCGCCTCGAATTCCGACGCTCTCGTCGGCGCGGATGCCCGCCCGACCCGACGCTCGAATCGCCGATTCAAGCACAGCTCTTCACACCGTAGTTGCAATTCGAGATCTGATTTCGTGGTCTTATGCGGAACCACTCCCAATGGCTGCAACCGGCAAGCTACTGCGCGCTGAAGCAAAGCTCCTCGCTAACGGTTTGGTGATTCCGGAAGCCGAAGTTGAAACGCTTGTCTGGATCGCGTCGCAGTCCGAGCTCGTCGCTACAGCAGACCGACGTATGCGCGCCACCGCAGCCGGTGTCGAGTTACTCGACGACCTGGTTGGTTTGTGGAAACGCCTTTCGGATGCGGTGCTCTCCCAGCTCGGCGTGTCAATAGCTGACGCGGTTCGACGCGACGGACGTGTCGATCGCGACTACCTCCGCTGGATGTGGGCTGTCGAAAGCCCGAGCCGCGACAGAACAATTGACCTCGTCGTCTCCGCCGCTGAAATGCTTGGGTTGCTCGCGGGTGATGTCACCGATTTAGGCTCAGCGTGGCTTGGCGGAAAACCGGCAGGTAAACCCGACTTCCCTGAACTTGTCTCATCGGTTTACGTGTTGGATGACTTGAGCGTTATCGCCCCCGGACCCGTCACCTCGCAGATTTCAGATTTTCTCGACTCAATTTCGCGAATCGAAACCCGCGGACTTGCAGAGAAGCGTCGGCTCGACCCAGCCCGAATCCTGCACGCTGTTACAACGGGCACCCCTGCCGAGCAGATTCTCGATCGACTCCGCATGATGTCTCTCACTCCTGTCTCTGCCGCGGTGAGCTCGACAATTCTCGATATTGCCAACAACACTCGCTACGTCACCCTCAACGGGACGGGGACAGACACAGCCGCGCGCGTGTCTCACCCCGAACTCGGTGCGATGCTCGTGGCCGACCCTCGCCTCCAGCGACTCGCGCCTGTCACGATTGACAACTCGTCTCTGTTGTTTGGTGCGGCTCCCGACCGCGTCGAGACGGCACTCCTCGACGGTGGATACACGGTCGTCACCGCCCAATCAAAGTCAACCGTTTCGTCCCCAACGACGCCGTCGGCACTTCGAATAATGGCTGAACAGATCCATGACGTCGGATTGGGAACGTCTCACATGGAGCGAGCGCTCATTGTTGCAGGGAAAACGAGAACCCGAGTGACGTTGACGGTCGAGACCGGAAACGGCACGCGGACAATGACGCTCGAACCACGCAACGTCGCGAACGGGCGAGTCCGAGGACTTGACACCGTTGCCGACGTTGAACGCACCCTCCCCATTTCAGCCATCATCACTCTCACGACAGCAGGAGACGCCCCGTGAACGGTCCACTCATTGTTCAAAGCGACCGCACGGTGCTCCTTGAGGTCGGTCACGAACTCGCGACCGAGGCGCGTCACGCGCTCGCCGTTTTTGCTGAACTGGAACGAGCACCAGAACACATTCACACCTACCGAATCACGAAGCTCGGGTTGTGGAACGCTCGCGCCGCCGGTCACACGGCGGAAGAAATGCTGGCAACACTCACGACGTATTCGAAGTTCCCCGTTCCAGCTGTGGTGGCGACCGACATCACGGACACGGTTAATCGATATGGCCGCGTCACCATCGACCGTGATTCAGATGGTCTCTTTCTCACCGCTGAAACGCCCGCCATCTTGGTCGAAGTGACCCGCTCCTCAAAACTCGAGCCTTTGCTTGGTGATCCCATCGGGGAAACCGGGATTCGTTTACACGATTGGGCGCGCGGGATTGTCAAGCAGGAACTCCTTGGTCTTGGCTGGCCAGCTGAGGATCGAGCAGGGTTCACCGAAGGTCAACCTCTCGATGTCGAACTGGTTACCAACGGTTGGCACATGCGCGGCTATCAACAGCACGCGATTGACTTGTTTTCGCAGAGCGGTGCCGGTGTCGTCGTCTTGCCCTGTGGAGCTGGAAAGACGGTTGTGGGAATCGGGTCGATGGTTGAAGCCCACGCCTCGACGCTCATCCTTGTGACAAACGCAGTGTCTGCGAGGCAGTGGCGCGACGAGATTCTCACTCGAACAACGTTGACCGAGGACGACATCGGAGAATACTCCGGCGAGCGCAAAGAGATTAAGCCGGTCACGATTGCGACGTACCACATCCTCACAGCTCGCCGAAAAGGCGAGTTCACGCACCTGCCGTTGCTTAACGCGAATGACTGGGGACTCATCATTTATGACGAAGTTCACCTCCTTCCGGCTCCCGTGTTTAAACTGACAGCCGACCTGCAGGCTCGACGCCGACTCGGGCTCACGGCAACGCTCGTTCGCGAAGACGGCAAAGAGGGCGACGTGTTCTCTCTCATCGGCCCCAAGAGATTTGACGCACCCTGGAAAGACATCGAAGCTCAGGGCTTCATCGCCCCGGCTCGATGTGTGGAGGTTCGCGTTCTGCTCGATTCAGACGAGCGAATGGAATACGCAATTGCCGGAGAGCGTCAGCGATTCCGCATCGCCGCAACCAGTCCGTCCAAGCAGCGGATCATCAAGCGCCTCATTGACCAACACCCAGACGATCAGATTCTCGTGATTGCTCAATACCTTGATCAAATCGATGAGGTGAGGGAGCATTTCGGTTTGCCGACCATCACTGGAGCGACTCCCGTTGATGAACGAGAGGTCTTGTACGCGAAGTTCCGCACGGGTGAGATTCGCGTTTTGGTTGTGTCGAAAGTCGCCAACTTCTCTGTCGACCTCCCCGACGCCTCCGTTGCGATTCAGATTTCCGGTTCGTTCGGCTCTCGCCAGGAGGAAGCGCAACGACTCGGCCGGATTCTTCGACCCAAGGCAGACGGGCGAACCGCCGTGTTCTATACCGTCGTTGCCCGCGACACCGTCGAACAGGACTTCGCTCAGAACCGCCAGCGATTCTTGACTGAACAGGGCTACGCCTACGAAATCGTCGACGAATCGGTTGTGTAGTTTCACCGTCGTCACTTCGCGGTAGTTTTCCACCCGCCGTCAACGCAATGAGTACTACACAGAAATTGCCATCGGATGGCGATGCCGGCGGTGCATAGCCAACACTGTCGCCATGACTAGTTTTCGCGTAGACACCGTCGCTTTAGAGAGTGCGTCCGTGCATATCGGAGCGACGATCGACAGGCTTCACACCGAAGTCACCACTCTGTCGGCCCAACTTCGCGGTCTCGACGGCTCGTGGTCGGGTCCGGCGGCGGCAGCGTTCGCAGATGTCATTGCCGAGTGGGCCGCAACAAGTGCACGACTCACTGATGCGCTCAATGGAATCGGAAATGCGCTCCGACAAATTCACGCCCACTACGTCGACACTGAGTTGGCGAACACGGCGATGCTGGGGCGCTAGCGCAGACAGAACAGCGGGGGCAGCTTTCGCCACCCCCGCCATTGTTGACTGAGTCTTAGAAGCCCATTCCACCCGTTGGGTCGCCGGCGGGTGCTGGCGCAGCTGGTTCTGGCTTCTCGGCGATAACAACCTCGGTGGTGAGGAAGAGTCCCGCGATGGACGCTGCATTGAGCAACGCTGAGCGCGTCACCTTAACCGGGTCGCTGATGCCAGCAGCGAGCATGTCAACATACTCACCGGTTGCAGCGTTGAGACCCTGACCCGTCGGCAAGCCACGGACAGCGTTGACGACAACGCCTGGCTCGTGTCCTGCATTGAGGGCAATCTGCTTGAGGGGTGCCTCGATCGCGATGCGAATGATGTTCGCAGCTGTCAATTCGTCACCCGTGAGCTTGAGGGTCTCAAGAACGTGCGCAGCCTGAATTAGCGCCACTCCACCGCCGGGAACGATTCCCTCTTCGACAGCAGCCTTCGCGTTACGGATGGCGTCTTCGATGCGGTGCTTGCGCTCCTTGAGTTCAACTTCGGTAGCTGCGCCAGCCTTGATGACGGCAACTCCACCGGCGAGCTTGGCAAGGCGCTCCATGAGCTTCTCGCGGTCGTAGTCGGAGTCGGTGTTCTCAATTTCCTGACGGATCTGCTTCACTCGACCTGCAACGGCCTCGGAAGTTCCGCCACCTTCAATGATGGTGGTTTCGTCTTTAGTGATGACAATCTTGCGCGCGGTTCCGAGCATGTCGAGTGTCACACCGTCGAGCTTGAGACCGATTTCTTCGCTGATGACCTGCCCGCCGGTGAGGATGGCGATGTCCTGAAGCATTGCTTTGCGTCGATCGCCGAAGCCGGGTGCCTTGACGGCAACCGACTTGAAGATTCCGCGGATTTTGTTGACAACGAGAGTCGCGAGTGCGTCTCCGTCGACATCTTCAGCAACGATCAAGAGCTGCTTGCCGCTTTGCGCAACCTGCTCGATTACGGGAAGAAGGTCCTTGATGGTCGAAATCTTCGAGTTGACGATCAGAACGTAGGGGTTTTCGAAAACCGCTTCCATGCGCTCAGGGTCGGTAATGAAGTAGGCCGAAAGGAATCCCTTGTCGAAGCGCATACCTTCGGTGACCTCAAGAGTGGTTCCGAAAGCGTTTGACTCTTCGACGGTGACAACGCCCTCTTTGCCAACGCGATCGATTGCTTCTGCAATCAACGCGCCGATTTCAGGGTCAGCAGCCGAGATGGATGCCGTTGCCGCGATTTCTTCCTTGGTTTCAACTTCCTTGGCGTTCTTGATGAGCTGGTCGCAAATTGCGTTGACAGCTTTATCGATTCCGCGACGGAGCCCGATGGGGTCTGCGCCAGCAGCGACGTTACGGAGTCCTTCACGAACGATGGCCTGCGCGAGGACAACCGAGGTGGTCGTTCCGTCACCGGCGACGTCATCGGTCTTCTTGGCAACTTCCTTGACGAGCTCGGCGCCAATCTTCTCAAACGGGTCTTCGAGCTCTATTTCTTTCGCGATGGACACCCCATCGTTGGTGATCGTGGGTGCTCCCCACTTCTTTTCAAGAACGACGTTGCGACCGCGGGGTCCAAGCGTCACCTTGACGGCGTCGGCCAGAATGTTGAGGCCGCGCTCGAGACCGCGACGGGCCTCTTCGTTGAATGCAATGATTTTTGCCATTGTTTTCGTCCCTCCCGGACGTCACTGGATTAGTTGGCACTCACGACTACAGAGTGCTAACTCAATTCTGGCACTCCATGGGCGAGAGTGCAAATCCAATCAACAGTTATCGGAGAGCAGGTTCGGTGGAGAACTTCCCCTTCGTGGGAACCAGTTCGATCCACGTGTTACCGGGAGCGAGCCGAATCGGGTTTTCGTCTTGGAACGAATAGGTCGTGAACGCATTGCGGTCGGTTTTTGACCAGACCATCGGGAAGGTCTTCCCCCCGGTAGAAACATAACCAACTCCCGTGCCAACCGTTTCGGCCTTCGGCACAAACTTGACGTTTCCGAACAGAGTCGTTTCGGGGGTTATCTGAACAATGATGTTGACTGCGGTGAGAACATTTCCGGCCTCGTCAACGTCCCATTCGCCGTTGTCCTGTTTGCGCTTGTACAGCCCCGACTCAGCGTCCCATTCCCATGACGGAATCGTGTCCTTGGAAAACTGAAGGGTGATGGTTGACACCGATTGCCCAAACTGAACCGCGGTCGGCATCGCACCGGGCGCCGCGTAGAGGAACGCCACCCCGGGGGGTTCAAGATCGGAGCGATCGATCACTGCCTGACGAGCGCGCACGACCACGTCATGCGGCCCAGCTTTTTCCTTCGTGCGCGACATGTACGCATCACCCTCGTTGATGCCGTGAATGAAGTTGACGACCTGGGTCGAGCGCATCATGTTGACGAAC
>WLES01000046.1 GCA_009704155.1 Actinomycetota bacterium
AGAAACGGAGTGCCGGCCCTGGAATCTCAATCTCTCCCAGTGATTCGTGCTCGACGGTGACAACCAACCCTTGAGACCGAGTTTGATCCCAGGCGTACACCTCATCCATCGTCCGAATTCGACCGGCTGGAACTCCCGCTTTGTCGAGCTGCTCGAGCAGGGTGGCGGACTCGTGTTGCGCGAGCGCGGTTTCGAGAAAAGTCACAAGCTCAGCGTGATTAACAACGCGGTCGCGGTTCTCAGAGAAACGAGAATCATCATCGAGGTCGAGTGTTGCGCGAAGCGCTTGCCAGTGTCGATCGTTGCCGACGGCAATTTGCACCATTCCGTCTCCCGTTCGGAACAGCCCGTATGGCGCTAGAGATGGGTGGTGATTTCCGCGGGCGTGACCGGTGTGATTCGCGACTGTTTGAGCGGTCCCCTGATAGACGTGCGCACCGACCGTCGCAGCGAGGAGTGACGTGCGAACGATTGACCCAACACCGGTGCGTTCGCGCTCGTACAGGGCAGCCATAATCCCGAATGCGCCGTATAGGCCCGCAAGGACATCCGAGATGGGAACACCGACGCGCTGCGGGTCGGTTGGGCTCGATCCCGTCACCGACATGAGCCCGGCCTCGCCCTGAGCGATTTGGTCGTAACCGGGGCGCGCGGCTTCAGGTCCGTCGTGGCCAAACCCGGTGATGCTCAACACGACGAGTCGGGGGTTGAGCTCGCGCAGTCGTTCCTCACTGAACCCGAGCCGCGCCATAGTTCCGGTGGAGAAGTTCTCGATGAGCACATCGGCGCGGGCCACGAGCGCATCGAACACCTCGCGCCCGGCGTCTGTCTTGAGGTCGACAATGACTGATTCTTTGTTGCGATTGACCGACAAGAAATAGGTCGATTCGCCTTCGACAAATGGTGGACCCCACTGTCGCGAGTCGTCACCCCCGGGTGATTCGATCTTGATGACCCGCGCACCGAGATCACCCAGCATCATTCCTGCGTGAGGACCAGCAACCGCTCGCGACAGATCGAGCACGAGCAGGCCGTCGAGTTGCAATCTCACGCGATGTCTTTTCGATTTGCTCGCCACGTGCGAAAACCTGCGATGACGGAAATGCCGATTACAACCCCCGCAATGACATAGGCGACGGACTTCACACCGGGAATGAAGTACGCACCCCATCCTGCAAAAGTTAGTCCGACACCCCAGAGGAGGGCTCCCGTGAAGTTTGAGGTCAAGAATCGGTGATAGTTCATCCGGCCGATTCCCGCTACCCACGGAACAAAAACGCGCGCCCACGGAACGAAGCGGGCCACCACGATCGACCACCAACCATAACGTTCATACATTTTCTCGGCAGCGACAACAATCTTCTTCATTCGAGGGCCAGTTCGAGCATCGAGGTAGGGCCGGCCGAGGTTTCGACCCATGACGAAGCCCATTTGGTCACCCATAAACGCGGCGATGCCGGTTCCGATGGCGAGCACAACAATGTCGATTCCGGCGAGATCAGCCGCGATGAGGCCGGAGGCAAACAGCAGCGTGTCACCCGTAATGAAGGGAATGAACGCACCGACGAATAGCCCTGTGCCAGCGAAGACGAGCCCCCAAATCAGGAGGTAAAAACCGACGATTCCGGCCATTGCGATTGTGTCGTTGAACCAGGGAAGCAAGTCCTCCGAAGCGGCAACAATCATGCTTCAACCGTACCTCTCTCCTCGGGTGAGCCCTTACTCAGTTGACTCCGAAAATGTCTCGCGTATAGACCTTGTCGCTCGCCGAAGACAATTCGCTAGACATTCGATTCGCCACAATAATGTCCGAACGATCTATGAAGTCGCCAAGATCGGTGACGACATCACTGCCGGCAAATGAATCGCCGGTGAAGTTGGGTTCGTAAACGATGACCTCAATTTTCTGGGATCGAAGTCTCTCAATCACACCCAACACACTTGACTCGCGGAAGTTGTCGCTCCCCGACTTCATTGCCAGTCGATACACGCCGACTACTGATGGCTTGCGGCTTACGATGTCTGCCGCAATCACGTCTTTGCGCTGTTCATTCGCCTCGACAACGGCGCGAATAGTTGTTTGCGGGACGTCTCGGTAACTCGCCAACATTTGTTTGGTGTCTTTGGGGAGGCAATACCCTCCATACCCAAACGACGGATTGTTGTAACCGGACCCGATGCGCGGATCGAGACTGACACCCTCGATGATTGCCCTCGTGTTGAGATTGAAACCCATCGCGAACGAGTCAATCTCGTTGAAGTAGGCGACGCGAAGTGCGAGATAGGTGTTCGAAAACAACTTGATGGCCTCCGCCTCGGTGGAGTCTGTCAAAACGATTGGGGTGTTGTCGGCCTCGGCGCATTCGGCGAGAAGGGTGGCAAATCGCTGGCCGTTAGCCCCGCTGTCACCAACCACGATTCGCGAGGGAAACAAATTGTCGTGAAGTGCATGACCTTCCCTAAGGAACTCGGGCGAGAACACAAGCGCAGTGATTCCCAGCTCCAGGCGAATCCGATCCGTGAACCCGATGGGAACTGTCGACTTGACCACAATCAATGCGTCGGGGTTGGATGCGTGGGCGTTCGCGATTGTCGATTCCACCGATGACGTATCGAAACTGTCCGTCTCAGAGTCGTAGTTGGTGGGTGTCGCAATGATGACGAGGGTTGCGTCCCGGTATGCCTTGGCTGCGTCGAGGGTCGCCTCGAGTTGAAGTTCTTTGCTCGCGAAAAAACGTGAAATCTCAGAGTCGACAATCGGTGATTCTCGTCGATTGACAGCAGCGACGCGCTCCGGATCAACATCAAGCGCAACAACGTGGTGCCGCTGGGCCAGCAGAACTGCGAGGGAAAGGCCAACATAGCCAATTCCGACAACGACAATTCGTTCAGCGCTCACCCCTAAATCCTAGGTGGAGTGGTGGTCGCCCAATCCAGGGGATAGTGTGGCGAGTGGTTTACACAAAGGAGTGCCACGATGTCCGAGCCCGTCCTACCCGGCGATGCGACACTTCGGGCAACCGCTGAGAAGCTCGACGCCGCTGATCCCCTCGCGCATTTTCGCGAACGATTTGTCATTACGGACCCGGACGTTTGTTACCTCGACGGCAATTCGCTTGGTCGCATGCCGCACGAAACGGCCACCGCCATCAACTCGTTCCTGACAGACGAATGGTCAACCGAGGTGGTTGACGGTTGGTCGCACTGGATTGACGAATCGAGTCGTGTGGGTGACGTGGTGTCCAGTGCCGCGCTCGGCACATCGGCCGGTCAGACACTCGTCGGCGACACAACAAGCGTCAACCTTTACCAACTTCTCGGCGCCGTCATCGCCGCGCATCCTGAGCGCCGCACGATCATCGTCGACGCATCCAACTTCCCAACTGACCGTTACATCGTCCAGGGTCTCGCGGAGCAGCACGGTCTCACGGTCGTAACGCTCAACAACGACGGCACCGGCGGACCCGGTGCAACGGAGATTCGCAACCGCGACGAGTTGATCAGTCCAGCAGACCTCGACCCGTACCTCACCGACGATGTCGCCGTCCTGACGATGCAGGCGATTCACTATCGATCCGGTTCACGACCAGACATGAAGGGAATCACCGATCTCGCACGCTCACGCGGAATCCTCATCGTGTGGGATTGCGCCCACGCCGTCGGGTCAATCGACCTCGACTTCGACGGGAACGGTGTCGACCTCGCCGTCGGGTGCACATACAAATACGGCAACAGCGGCCCAGGGGCGCCAGCGTGGTTGTTCGTGCGTAAAGAACTTCAATCGACTCTCCGCCCTCCCATCCAGGGGTGGTTCGCACAGGAGGACCAGTTCGCGATGGGGCCGTTCTTTGAACCAACCGACACGATTCGCCGATTCCAGATTGCGTCACCGTCGATTCTCGGACTCCGTTCAGTGCGCACGGCGTTCGCGATGATCGCGGAGGCCGGGATCGGTGCGATCGAAGCAAAAGCGTCCACCGGCACCGAGCTCATGATTCGCTTGTTCGACGAATGGCTCGAACCCCTTGGATTCAGACTCGGCACCCCGCGCCTCGCGAAGCAGCGCGGAGGGCACATCACGATTCACCACAACGACGCGAAACAAATCGCACTTGCCATGCGGAAAATCTCGAAAGTAGTTCCCGACTTCCGAATGCCGGACGGGATCCGCATCGCCATTTCACCACTCCCCACGTCATACGTCGAGGTGTGGGACGGCTTCGCGCGGCTACGCGATCTCGTCGCCGACGGAGCCTACAAAGACGTTGAACACGACGAAGGAAACCGAGTCACATGAGCGACAAAGCACTCACCTACGCCCAGTACCTGAAGATCGATGAACTACTCGAGCTCAGCCAGCCGCAATCGAGCGAGCACGACGAGCCTCTCTTCATCGCAATTCACCAGGTCTACGAACTGTGGTTCAAACAGATCCTGTGGGAAATCGCTCGCGCGCAACGGCTCTTGGAAGGCGGTGACTCGTTTGGTGCTCTCGGCACGCTCGGCCGCATTCGCACCATCCTCAAGACGTGCGTCAGCCAACTCGACATTCTCGAGACGATGACCCCCCTGCAGTTCAACTCGTTCAGGGACCGACTCACCTCAGGGAGCGGATTCCAATCGGCTCAGTTCCGCGAACTTGAAGCTGTGCTCGGTCGCCGCGACCACGCCGGCGCAGGTGCCGCGGCGGGAACCGGCATGGGCATGAGCGAGCACCTTGTGCCAGGCTCAATTCCTCGCGCACGGGTCGAGGCTGCGATGGCGCGTCCGAGCATGTGGGATTCAACTCTTCGCTATTTGGCCGGACGGAAGCACGCGTTTCCAGACGACATTCTCGAGCGCGACGTGACTCTCCCCTACGGCGGGGACGAGCGAGTTCAAAGCACGCTTCTCACCGTGCACCGCACCGACCCGGAAGCCGGTCTCGTGTGTGAAGCGCTCGTCGACATAGACGAGGGACTTCAAGAGTGGCGCTATCGCCACGTCAAGATGGTCGAACGAACCATCGGAAACAAATCAGGCACCGGCGGATCGAGTGGAGTCGGATACCTGTCGTCGACACTATTCCACTCGGTGTTCCCAGACCTGTGGGCGATTCGCACCCAGTTCTAATTACCGCGCTCGGCGAGCGCGCAGAGCCGCGTTGATATCGATTGGCGCCGTACTGCCGGTGTCATAGCCGAGCTCGGTGAATCGCGAATCGGGAGCAACCTCAGGCGCAACGGCCGCAGCTGCAGCTTGTTCGCGGATCCGGGCGGCGCGTTCGCGCGCAGCGATTTCTCGCTCAGTCTCGGCTGTGACAATCAATCCCGCGCTGTCGGGAACCTGTGTCACGCGAACTTTCGGAGCACGAACGGGAGTCCACGTGTCGTCGGCTGGTTGAACGTTGGAGGGGCGGCGCGACACGCGGGTTTCCCCTGCCTGAGCTGAGCCGTTGACGAGAACGAGCGTCACAAGCGCGAAGCCCGTAACGCCAAGACTGATTAGTGTGCCAGCCCACATCGCAACAAATCCGAAAACCGTCGCCGACACGAGCGAAGCCAGCGCAACTGCAGAAATCACGAGCTTGATCGACCGCATCGACGGTGTGGTTCCGTAACCAGAATCACCTCGAACCGAGTCCCTCAGTTCAGCCTCGCGACGACGGGCGATTCGCTCTCGTTCACGCTGTCGAACGATTGCTTCACGGTTAGAAATCTCCGTCACGAACTCGTCTGGCGTGTTGGTTGTCTGGGCTACCGCCCGCAACGCCTGTTGAATCCTGATGGTGTTCTTCTCAGTCGACTCGAACTCACGTTGGCGTCGCATCGACGGAGCGAGGTAGAGGAGCCACAAGACGCCGGCAAGAACCAGCGTCAGTGTTGGTCCAATTCCACCGTCCATATGCCTACGGTAAATCCGACAGGCCGCGAGACGGTGCTCATCGGTCTCGCGTGTCTCTAGCGAATGGGTGTGCGCGCCGCGATCTGATCATGTTCGGGGATGTCAGCAAGAGACTCGTTCGCCGTGCCGCGCGTGAGCCGAGCGAGCACCCCAGAGAACGCTTCGTCGCTCGTGACGGCGAAACAGTAGTGGTCGCGCCAGTCGCCGTCAATGTGAATGTAGCGGCGGCGCAAACCTTCGTATCTCATCCCAAGTTTCCTGACCACACGAAGTGAGGCGATGTTTTCAGGTCGAATACACACCTCAACGCGGTGGATTCCGAGCCTAGTGAAAGCCCAGTCCGTGACGAGCGCAACCGCGTGTGGCGTGATGCCGTTGCCAGCCACGGATTGAGCCACCCAATAACCGATCGCTCCCGACGCGAGTGAGCCGAACGAGATTCCGCTCAGCGTGACTTGCCCGACAACCGTGCCTCGGTGTTCTATGACAAACGGTGCGACCTGGTCCTGTCGCGCCAACCGCAACACTGACTTAATCATTTGGCGTGCCGGCGGTGCACCGTACGAATCAGGAACCGTCGCCTCCCACTGGCGAAGCCAATCCCGGTTGTCCTTGAGGAGCCGGGTTATCGCGTGGGCGTCGCGAAGTCGAACCGCGCGCACGGTGACATCACCGTGCGTCAGGGTCGGGACAACGATCATTTGCGACGGTGCGATTCGACGTCGAGCCACTGCTCGAGCATGGGGCCGAGGTCTTCACGCTGAAGTGCGAGACGCACAATCGCCTTGATGTAGTCGAGTTTGTCACCCGTGTCGTAACGGCGACCGCGGAAAATGAATCCGTACA
>WLES01000047.1 GCA_009704155.1 Actinomycetota bacterium
GCAACGCGGGAAGCGGACCGGCTGACCTCATCCGCCCAGGCCACATCATCCCGCTCCGCGCAGTGCCAGGCGGAGTGCGCGAACGCGCAGGTCACACCGAAGCGACGGTCGACCTCCTCACGCTGGCTGGCCTGAACCCCGTCGGCATGATTGGTGAACTCATGAACGACGACGGAACAATGATGAGCGGGGCCGACCTCACGGAGTTCGCAGCAACCAACGGGCTCGTCATCGTCTCAATCGAGGAAATCGCGACCCACCTCGAAGGAAACTGGATTCCGCTCCCCGACGGCAATGCCGACCGGTATTCGTTCGAAATCGAAACACGTGTGCCGACAAGCCACGGGATCTTCCGACTTCGCGCCTACCGCGACCACGAGACTCGCGTCGACCACGTCGCCATCGTTGCTGGCGAACCGACAGACGGCGCCCTCGTTCGACTTCACTCCGAGTGCGTCACGGGAGAAGCGATGGGCTCATTGAAATGCGAGTGCGGTCCGCAACTCGAAGCGGCAATGGACGCCATCGACCCGGTCGGCGGTGTCGTCATTTACCTCCGCGGGCACGAAGGTCGTGGAATCGGGCTCACCAACAAGCTCAAGGCTTATCGCCTTCAGGAGGACGGACTCGACACACTCGACGCCAACCTCGCGCTCGGCCTTCCAGCCGACGCCCGCGACTACGGCGTAGCCGCGGCAATTCTCAAGGACCTCGGACTGAAATCAGTGCGTTTGCTGTCGAACAACCCAGAAAAGCTTCGCCAACTCGGCGAGTATGGCATCGAGGTCACTGACCTCGTCCCACTCATTGTCGGTGTCGGTGACGTCAACAAGGCCTACCTCGACGCCAAGCGCGACCGTATGGGCCACCAACTTCCCAGCGAGTTGAACAACTCGCCAGAGGCATAAATGGCTGGGCTCGGTAGCCCTGAGCTTTCGGTGTCAGCGCCGGGCATGAAGGTGACAGTCATTGCCGGCTCATGGCATGACACCATTACCAACGGCCTTATCGCAGGAGCGGTCCGTGTGCTCGATGCAGCCGGCGCGAGCCACTCGCTCGTTCGTGTACCAGGCGCATTTGAACTGCCGGTTGCTGCAAAAGCGGCACTCGAATCCGGCTCGGAAGCTGTCGTCTGCCTCGGCGTCATCATTCGCGGCGGCACGCCTCACTTCGAGTTCGTTTCCAACGCTGCGACAGATGGCCTGACCCGCGTTGCGCTCGATACGGGGAAAGCCGTCGGATTCGGCGTGCTCACTCTTGACGACGAGGCGCAGGGGCTTGATCGCGCTGGCCTCTCGAATTCTCGCGAAGACAAAGGCGCAGAGGCCGCAACGGCGGCTGTAGCCACTGCACTCACACTGCGCGAACTGCGCGGTTAGTCGAGAAACAGTTTTCGAAGTCGACGTGAAACTACGACGACACCGACACAGAGCATGACCGCGTAGTACGCGAGGTGCACCCAGATCATGGGAGTAACGACCCCCGTGGTGAACATTCGAATGAGTTCGACGCCGTGCCAAAGCGGGAAGCTCTGAATCATGAATTGGATTCCCTCGGGGTACACCGTGATGGGGTAGAAGGTCGCTGAGAAGAGGAACATCGGCAACATCACCATGGGAAGCCAGTCCATTTGCTGGAACGTCTTCATGTACGAGGTAAACGCCATACCAATTGATGCGAATCCGGCTGCGATGAGGAGGACGGCTGGAATGGCGAGAATTGCGAGTGGAGAAAGCACCAACCCCATGGCCTGCATCACAATAAGGAACCCGACGGCGTAAACGCCTCCGCGGAGGAGGGCAAGCGTGATCTCCCCGACCGCGACATCGAGTGGTCCGAGCGAGGTCAGGAGCATCGTTTGGTAGAGCTTGCCGAAATTCAGTTTGAAGAACACGTTCCAGGTTGAGTCGTAGATTGCTCCGTTCATGGCGGAGACAGCAAGAAGTGCTGGTGCAATGTAGGCACCGTAGGGGATTTCGGCACCATTGACATTGATGTTGCCAATGATGGCACCGAGCCCAACACCCATCGAGAAGAGATAGAAGACGGGTTCGAAAAAACCACTGAGAATGATCAAGTAATTGTTCGACATCGTCGCGCGCAACCCGCGTTCGATCACGGCTTTCGCGTTGCCGCCGGACAACCCTCCGAAACGACTCTTCGGTGCGACGACCGCGCTCATCGCGTCAGCCTGTTCACAAACGCTCGGCGCATGAAGTAGCCACCAACCGCAGCGTACGTCACGAGAACTACAACGTGCGTGACGGTCAACCAAATGGGTTCACTGAGCCCGTACGTTGCGATGCGTCCGAGTTCACTCGCGTGCCACAGCGGCGAGACCCACGCGACCCATTCGAGCCAGTCGGGGATTTGTGAGATCGGGAAGAAGGTTCCGGAGAAGAGGAACATCGGCATCACAACAAGGCGCTGGATGAGGGCGAACTGTCCGCCGTCGTCGTCGATGCTGGCAGAGTAGGCGGCGAGCGGAGTGAGAATCGAATAGGCGCCGAGTATCGAGATAGGAATCACGAGCCACCCGGTTGACAATGGCACCGCACCGAACGCGACAATCGCCGCGAAGAAGAGCCCAGCCGTGAAGGTAAACCGGATCGCGAGATGGACAAGAAAGCCGCCGACGATTTGACCTGGCGTGACGGGCGTCGCGTGAATCGCGAAGAAGACCTTGTGCCACTTGAACCCGCTCAGTACTGGGTACATTCCCTCTTCAGCACCAACGGAGAGAATTGTCGACATGAGCATCGCCGGCGCGACATAAACCAGATACGGAACGCCCTCGATCCCCTGAGGCACCAGATTGGCGAGACCGACTCCGAGGGCCAGCAGGTAAATGATGGGGTTACCGATGCTCGATGTGACGACGTAGCTGACATAACCGCGCATCTCGCGAAGTCGCAGTTCTGTGACGTACCACCAACCCCATCGCTTCGGGTTGAGTGCCTTCTGTCGAATATCGGCTGGTGTCGTCATTCGACGAGCGTCCTACCGGTCAATCTCAAGAACACGTCTTCAAGCGACGAACGGCGCACGAGGCTCGTCGTCGGGTGATGACCGCGTTTCGTGATCTCTGCGAGGTCGCGCTCACCGTTGTCGCTATAAATGAGGATTCGATCGGGAAGGATTTCCATTCGCTCGCCCACGTCGGCGATCTTCTTCGCAACCTTCGCGTTGTTGTCTGACCCGTAGCGAACCTCGAGAACCTCTTTGCTCGAATACTGTCGAATCAATTGGGCCGGTGAACCTTCTGCCATGATTTCGCCCTTGTCAACGACGATGATTCGATCGCTCAATTGCTCGGCTTCGTCCATGTAGTGAGTGGTCAAGACAAGGGTCGTACCGCGTTCCTTGAGGCGGAACAGTCGGTCCCAGAGAATGTGACGCGCTTGCGGGTCTAATCCGGTCGTCGGCTCGTCGAGAAGGAGCATTTGAGGGTCGTTCATGAGCGACCGCGCAATGGTGAGCCGGCGCTTCATTCCACCTGAGAGCGGTTCGACCTTCGACTTCACGCGGTCCGTCAATTGAGCGAACTCGAGTAACTCATCTGCACGCTTCGACGCCTCCGCGCGGGGCATTCCGAAAAAGCGGCCGTATGCGATGAGATTTTCGCGAACGCGCAATTCCTGGTCAAGGTTGTCTTCCTGCGGAACGACCCCGAGCTGCGAACGAATCGCAGGGCCCTCCGTGTTGGGGTCCATGCCGAGCACTTCAAGATTTCCTGAAGAACGGGTGGAGACGGCGGCGATCATCTTCATCGTGGTCGATTTGCCAGCGCCGTTGGGGCCGAGTAACCCGAACGATTCACCGCGAGGAACTTCGAAAGAAATGTTGTTGACGGCAATGAAATCGCCGTACACCTTGGTGAGATTTTCCGCTCGAATTACCTGATTAGACACAAGCACCTATCCTAGTCCTATGGCTATTCCCCGTTTTGGAAGACGTCCCGCGGGCGCAGAGCCTGAGGGCCCGAAGGCAACGTTCCGTGATTTGATGCCGTATCTGCTTGAGCACAAGGGAATCCTTGGCGTCGTTATTGCACTGAGCCTCGTTGGAGCGGGGTTTGCCCTCGGCCAACCGCTCGTTGTCTCCCAGGTGATTACCGCTGTGCAGAACGGTGATGACGTCGGGTGGCTCGTTCCCATCCTTATTGCGCTCGTTGTCGGTGGGGCACTTCTGTCGAGCGTCCGACACTATCTTCTGCAGCGGACGGGTGAAAGCGTCGTGCTATCGTCGCGCAAGCACCTCGTCAACCGTCTCCTCAACCTCCCCATCTCTTCGTTCGACTCGCGCCGAACAGGTGACCTCGTTTCCCGTGTCGGTGCAGACTCAACGATGCTGAGGGCAGTGCTTACTCAAGGACTCGTCGAGGCGGTGGGGGGCTCGGTGACGTTCGTTGGCGCGATTATTGCGATGTTATTCATTGATGCTGTGCTCTTCGGTCTCACGTTCACTGTCGTGATTACGTCGATGGTTATCGTCATCGTCCTCTCGCGTCAGATTCGCAAGTTTTCGCGCCAGGCACAGGACCGCGTTGGCGACCTGACGGCGTCCGTTGAGCGCTCCATTTCTGCCGTTCGAACAGTTCGTGCGGCAAATGCGATAGGCCGCGAAATCACGTCGGTTGAAACGGACGCCACGTCAGCGTGGGATGCGGGACTTCACGTCGCACGAATCTCTGCCTTCGTCGTCCCCATTTCCAGCATCGCAATGCAGGTGTCCTTCCTCGTTGTGCTCGGTGTTGGCGGATTCCGTGTCGCGAGCGAGGCCATCACCATCGCGCAACTCGTGTCCTTTATCTTGTTTCTGTTCATGATGATCATGCCGCTCGGTTCGGCCATCGGTGCATTCACGTCTGTTGCACAAGCCCTTGGCGCCCTCGGTCGGATTCAGGAAATCATCGACCTCCCATCGGAAACCGTCGATGACGTCGTCACCGCCACCGTCCCCGACGACCTCGGCCCTGTAGCTGTTGAACTTCGAAACGTCGACTTTTCATACACAGACGAGACGCCAATTTTGCAGGACGTCTCGTTCACGGTTGCGACGGGAACCAGGGTCGCACTTGTTGGGCCGAGTGGCTCTGGTAAGTCAACGGTTCTTTCGCTCATCGAGCGGTTCTACGATGTTTCCGGCGGATCGGTGCGGTTCGGCGGACACGACATTCGTCAGCTTGACCGCACAGAACTCCGCTCGCACATTGGTTACGTCGAGCAGGACGCCCCCGTCCTCGCGGGTTCCATTCGCGACAACCTCACCCTCGGCGCGCCAGACGCGACTGACGAGGATTGCGTCGCCGTGCTCGCCGATGTCAACCTGTCCAACCTCGTCGATCGAAACGAACGCGGGCTCGATTCACCGGTTGGAGAAGGTGGAGTGTTGCTCTCCGGTGGTGAACGTCAACGACTCGCGATTGCTCGCGCGCTTCTCATGGCTCCGCCCGTTCTCCTGCTCGACGAATCAACCTCAAGCCTTGATGGTCTCAACGAACAGCTGATGAAGGAAGCAATCGACCGCGTCTCAGCCAATCGCACACTCATCGTCATCGCTCACCGTCTTTCCACCGTCGTCGACAGTGACCAAATCGTCGTGCTCGAAAACGGTCGGGTTCTCGGAACGGGCACACACGACGAGCTCATTGACTCCGTGCCGCTCTACCGCGAGCTGGCAGAGACTCAACTGCTGACGACCGACTAACTGAAGTCTGAGTCTGGCGCGAGGGTTGCCACGAAAGCGTCTGGGCGGTTGAACCCGTGGGCGAGCATGCCCTTCGATTCGCGCAGGTAACACGCTCCGCACAGCGATTCGTAGGTAACGTCTACGCCGTCGATTGCTACCTGTGCACCGTCAAAGACGAAGACACCGTCAATAAGACGTGCGTTGAACATCGCCTTTCGGCCGCAACGGCAAATCGTCTTGAGTTCTTCGAGCGCGTGCGCGACCTCAAGTAGGCGACGTGAACCGGGGAACGCAATTGTCTGGAAGTCGGTTCGAATCCCGTACGCGAGAACGGGAACGTCGTCGATGATTGCGATACGAAGCAGATCGTCAACCTGGTCGACGCTGAGGAACTGTGCTTCGTCAATCAGCAGACACGCGACGTCTTGTCCAGACGTTGCCGTCGTTTGCTCACGGTACGACTCGAACATGGTGCGCACATCATCCATCGGCCCGATGATGAAATTCACTTTTCGTTCAACACCCAACCGGGACACGATTGACGCTTCGCCCTTGGTGTCGACGCGGGGTTTTGCGATAAGCACTTGCTGCCCGCGTTCCGCATAGTTGTATGCGGCCTGCAGCAGAGCCGTGCTCTTACCACTGTTCATTGCACCGTAGCGGAAATACAACTTAGCCATAGGACGAGCGTATCGTTTAGGAATGGTGAAATGGCTCGTCGCAGGAGTGCTAGTTCTCGCACTAAGCGGCTGTGCCAGTCCGACAACCCCCGCCGAAACTGTCGATGAATTGCGTGCGCGGTTTGTCGCCGCCGGCGGAGAGTGCGCCGAAGCAACGCCGTTTGACCTTGAACCAGCGACCGAATCACTGCAATGTTCAAGTGGAGCGATGCTGCACACGGTGGCGTCAGCCGCTGACCGATCGGCGATTGTTGACTACTACCTTGAATCCGATTCAGTCCGCGATCGAACTCACATCATGCTCGGTGCTGAGCGGTGGATCATCGTCGATGAAATTGCAACA
>WLES01000048.1 GCA_009704155.1 Actinomycetota bacterium
GAACCGAGTCTTCGTGCAAAAGGGTGTCGCAGCGGAGTTCTCGAAAAAGGTTGCTGAGCGTGTTGCCGCGATGAAGATTGGTCGCGGCACCGAAGACGGCGTCTCGATCGGGCCCCTCATTGACGCGAATGCCGTCGAATCCAGCCAAGCGTTCGTTGACGACGCGGTTGCGCTCGGAGCCACAGTACTCACGGGCGGCAGCCGTGTCGACGGCTCTGGAAACTTCTTTCAACCGACCGTCCTGTCCAACATTCATGCCGACACGCGGTTTTTGTGCGAGGAGATTTTCGGCCCAGTTCTCGGGGTTATCGAGTTCGACACCGAGGACGAGGTCATTCGCATGGCCAACGACACGGAGTACGGTCTGATTTCGTATGCGTTCACGAATGACCTCAACCGGGGTCAGCGACTCATCGAGAAGCTCGAAACGGGAATGATGGGGCTCAACACCGGCCTCGTGTCCAACGCGGCTGCGCCGTTCGGTGGTGTCAAGCAGTCGGGTATCGGTCGTGAAGGATCAACCGAAGGCATTGAGGAGTACCTCACGACGAAGTACACCTTCATCCCCAAGGCGTAGTTCGCCAACAGTTGTGGACAAAGCCCGGGGTCACTCCCCGGGTTTTGTCATGGTGGCAGCATGGAATCCGCCCGAGATGTCGTAGCTCGCGTCAGGGAGGCTGTCGCGCGCGGTGCTGGCACCCGCGATGCAATCAATGCGGAATTGACCCGCGCCGGAGAGCAAGCACTCTGGTGGTCTGCCGGAGAAGACATCGATGTCGCCGAGATCACCTCGCACATTGACGGCTTTGGTGATCTCCAGACACTTCTCGACGATCCGACCGTTGAAGAAATCTGGCTGAACGGGGAGAGTGGCGTCTTCATTGCCCGTGACGGGCGGCACGTCCTCACGTCGCTCACGATCCCGCGCGATGTCATCATGACTCTTGTTGAACGCATGCTCCACTCAACCGGGCGTCGAATCGACTATTCGCAACCGTTTGTCGACGCGTCGCTTCCCGACGGTTCTCGACTCCACGTGGTCATCCCGCCCATCACTCGGGGCGATTGGAGCGTCAACATTCGCAAGTTTTCTCGTTCGATTCGAACGCTCGAGCAATTGGTCGCTGCCGGCTCGCTGCCGAAGCACATCGCCGAGAACGTTCGGCGGCGTGTTCGAGACGGAGCCTCAGTGCTCGTTGCTGGTGCAACTCAGGCCGGAAAGACGACCATGTTGACGGCGTTGTGTGGCGAGCTTGCAGAGGGCGAGCGCATTGTCACCGTCGAGGAAACCTTTGAGCTTGCACTTCCCAATCGTGACGTCGTCGGAATGCAGTGCCGTGGCCCCAGTTTGGAGGGTATTGGAGAGGTGAGCCTTCGCCGGTTGGTTCGAGAAACACTGAGGATGCGCCCGACTCGAATCGTCGTCGGAGAGGTTCGAGGGGATGAAGCGCTTGATCTCCTCGTTGCGTTGAACTCAGGTGTTCCTGGTCTGTGCACAATCCACGCAAAGTCGGCGAGGGACGCCGTGAGAAAACTCGCGACACTGTGTCAAATCGCTGGTGGTGTATCGGCCGATTTTGTGTTGTCCACGATTGCAGCAACAATCGACGTCGTTGTTCACTGCGAAATGTCATCCGACGGTGTCAGACGTGTCACCGAGGTGGCGGAGTTGAGCTTTTCCAACGGCGAAATCGAGGTGTCCACCGCGTGGGCACTGCGCTGATTGCCATTCCCGCGTTGCTGGGCATCGCGCTCCTCGGATTAACTCCTGTGCAATGGCGCTGGCTAGCGGCGCGCCAGTGGCTCGACGAGTGTGGGCTGAGCTCCGTTTCGACCGGTGTGATCGGTGTCGGCATCGCTGCACTGATAGCCGTGGTTGTCGGTGTGACATCTCTTCTCATTCCCATCCCTGTCGTTGCTCCCCTCGCGGGTGTCGCCGCCGTTGCCGTGCCGCTCGCCGTTCTCGATTCGGCGCGAAGCCGTCGCCGTCGCAGCGCAATCGCCGCGTGGCCGAACGTGATTGATGCGATTCGGATGGCACTTCGAGCTGGGCTACCTGTTCACGACGCAGTCAGGGCAGCGCACAGTCACGTTCCAGCCGAGTGGCGGAATGCGTGGGCTGAGTCAACGATGAACGCGTCCGTCGGTACCCCACTGAATCACGTTCTCCGTGATTTGCGGCGCGAGATTGCCGATCCAGTTGGCGATCGCCTGTGCGAGACCATTGAAACATCCCTCGACGTCGGTGGAACGGAACTCCCTCTCGTACTCGACGAACTTGCGCGAAGCGTGAGGGCAGAGCAACTCATCCGCCGCGATGCTGTTGCGCGTCAATCCTGGGTGAAGCACGCAGCTCGGCTGGGTTCCGCAGCGCCGTGGATTGTGGTTGTCATGCTGGCGACTCGAGCTGACGCACGGGAGGCGTTTAGCAGCGCTGCCGGTGCTTCATTGCTTGTGGCGTGCGCCGGGGCGACCGTTGTCGCATTTGCCGTGATGTCGGCCCTTGGCCGGCTGCCAGACCCACCGCGGTGGTTGGTCGATGCCTGAACTGGTCTGGGGCGTGCTGATGGGTCTCGGTGTATGGGTGCTCGTCGGGATACCGACACGACCGGGAATCGTCGCGAGAATCGCGCCGTACCTTCGCGATGTTTCGCCTATTGCGCGCCGTGAATCCCGCGTGAGCGGAGTTGTTGAACTGCTCGCTGCACTTGCTCCGCACCCCATCGCATCGGCGCGAGTGTGGTGGCGCAACCGTCCCACCGCGACGCGAAAGCGGGTTGACGAGGAAATCGCCACTTTTCTCGACCGTGCATCGATTGTGCTCGCTGCCGGAGTTTCGGTTCACGCCATGTGGGAACGACTTGGTCGAAACTCGACAGGGCTTCTTGGAGCAGAGGCTGCGGCGATTTCGCGCGAAGCGTCGACGGGGGTCTCCCTCGATGACGCTTACAGCAGGAGCTCCGAGCGACTTTCGCACGACGGATGGTCGCGTTTTCTTGGACAGGTGTCTGCTTCTCGACGTCACGGAACGCCCATCGCCGACATTGTTCGCGGCATCGCCGTCGAGGAACGGGCCGCCGCCGGTCGTCGCCTGATTGAGATGGCCAGTGCGCGGGAGACCGTGATGTTGCTCCCGTTGGTTTTTGTCATCCTCCCGATGACGGTGCTGGTGGCTGTGTTTCCCGGAATTGTTGCGCTCGGTTCCCTGCCCGTCTAGGTGGCGGCTGTGGATAATCCGCGCGAGGTTCCCGCAATCTAGGAAAAGTTGATTCCATGACACACAACAAAGGTTTTTCTCTGGATCAATCAGCTCGCGGCGACGTGCCTGGGTGGGTGCTCATCACGCTCATGACGGCCGGTCTAGTGGTCGTAATTTGGGCTGTCGCTGGTCCCGCCCTCAGCGGGGTATTCGAATCGGCCATTGAGCGCGTCGTCTCCGTGTGAGGTTCACCAACGATCGCGGCAGTTCGACGGTCGAGTTCACCGGTGTGAGCTCTCTCGTCGTCATCGTTGCGCTCGCTGTGATGCAATTCGCGGTCATTGCCCACGTCCGTACGATCGTCATTGACTCCGCAATTGCGGGTGCGGCCTTCGGGTCGCTCGCTGATTCCACACTCGCTGCGGGAATCACACGCACCGAGCAACTCCTGAACATTGGGATCGCCTCCGACCTCATCGATTCTGTGTCGGGACGAGTCGGTTCGGTTGGCGGCCGTCCCGTGACGGTCGTGACGGTTGCGTATCGAGTGCCCGCTTTCGCGCTGTGGGTTCCAGCAGTGAGCGACACCGTGTCAGCGCGCGCCTTCGTCGAGCAACCTTAAATAAGGAGGGCCCGGTTTCCCGGACCCTCCCCTGTGGAGCGTTGTGTTACTTGCCTGCGCGCATCTTGTTCGCAACTTCGATCGCGTCCGAGTACGGAGCGTTCGAGCGGCGGTAGGGGCGTGCAACCAGGAGGTAAAGCAGTCCTGGGACGAACACAGCGACAACTCCGATGATGGAGATGTTGTCGATGAACCAGTCACCGCTGACGCCTGGCTGGAGCAACCACGAGATTGCCCAGATTCCGTAGGCAAGTGCAGCAACGTTGATGACGATGCCGAACGAACCGAGGCTCCAGGGTCCCGCTGGCTTCCATCCACGGAATCGCTGGATGAGCGACGCGAGGACGACCGACTGGAACGCGATGTAGATACCGAGCACTGCGAATGCGGTGATCGGAACGAGCGCGGCTGGGTTGGCGTAGATGACAACACAGAGCAACATCGGGATGACGCTCGCAACAACGAGTGCGTTCGTCGGAACCTTACGGCTTCCCGAGATCTTGCTGAGCCAACCGCTGGCGGGGAGCATCTTGTCGCGTGCGAATGAGTGCAAGAGGCGGCTTGCCGCAGCCTGGAGGCTCAAGCAGCACGAGATGAATGCGACGACTGCAACTACAAGGAACAGGCGTGCGCCGGTCTCTCCGAGAACGTCGGTGAGGATCGTTCCGATGGGGTCAGCGTTTTCGCCTGCTGCGGTTGCAGCAAGAACCTCGGGGGACGCGGCGAGGACGTATCCAGAGAACGATGCAAGGGCGGAGACGCCACCGACGATGATGGTGAGGTACATCGCCTTAGGAACTTCGCGCGCGGCGTCGCCAACTTCTTCGGCGACGTCACCACATGCTTCGAAGCCATAGAACATGAAGAGTCCCACGAGAGCGGCTCCCATGAAGGCTGTTCCGTAGTCTGCGCTTGCGAAGCTCTCGGTGAAGATCGAGAATTCATTCTGGCGTTCGAAGATGAGAAGGTATAGACCCAGCCCAACGACACCAACGAGCTCAGCAGCAAGACCAATAACTGCGACACGACCAAGGGTTTTGGTTCCACCAAGGTTGATGACCAGCGCGAGCGCAAGCAGGCCAAGGGCAAGTGCGAGCGTGATCTCTGGTGTGACCTCGGTCAGTCCGAGAACCGTAGCAAGGAAGCCGGTTCCGTACTCCGCAACAGACGCAATCGTTACGAGCATTGCCCAGACGTAGACCCATGCGGTGAGCCATGCCGTTCGGCGACCCGCGAGTCGGCGCATCCACGGGTAGATTCCACCGGCGATGGGGAACTGTGAAACAACTTCACCCATGACGAGTGCGACGAGCATTTGTCCAGCCCCAACGATGAGGATCCAGAAAATCGAACCCGGTCCACCTGTCATGAGGCCAAGCCCGAACAGTGCATAGATTGCGACGAGAGGCGACAGGTAGGTGAACCCGAGCGCCAGTGTGCTCCACACGTTCATGGAGCGGTTGTACGTCCCTTCGTATCCGAGGGCGCTGAGTTGAGCGCGATCGGACTGGGAGTTGTCTGACTTAGCCATTATGACCTTTCGATTGTTGATTCGTGAGGTGCCACCGGCGTTGGTCGCACCTCGTTGTGCTGGTGTCACCATAGCGCGTTTTTTTATTCAGTCATAGATGATTAATCGACGCGCTCGATTTTCTAAATCATTCACTATTGGAGTATTTACGATTTAGACGTATACTCGCATCACAAGTCCACGGCGATTCGGTCGCTCGAACAATGAGGTTCACACGATGCCAACAGAAATCGACGTACCGTATCTCGACATTTCTGACCCGTCGTTTTCGATGCATTCTCAAGCAGTCTCCGATGCGCGCAAGCAGCACTGGTACGCAAAAACGAACTACGGGTTCGCGGTTCTGCGCCACGAATACGTGAGCAAACTACTCAAGGACAACCGGCTGAGCCAGGGCAGCGGCAAGTGGCCTGACCACAACGGAGTCCACTCCGGACTTTTTTACGACTGGTGGACGAAGTGCCTCTTGGTTTTGGAAGGCGATGACCACCGTCGAATCCGACGGATGCTCAACCCGGCGTTCGCGTTCAGCCATATTGAGGCCTACGTCCCACAGTTTGAGAAACTCGCCGCGGAACTCGTCGATTCCGTCCTTGACAGGGGCGAGTTTGAATTTGTCAACGACTTCGCGGAACCCTACGCGACCCGCGTGCTGTGCATCCTCACGGGAATACCCGAAAGCGAATGGCCGACTATCGCGCGTATCTCGGGAACAATCGGTCTCGCGCTCGGAATCACCATCAAGGACGAACTCCCCGCTGTTGAAGAAGCGCTCCACGAACTCTATGGATACGCGGAGGGACTCATCGCCGATCGCCAAACGAACCCGCGCGACGATCTGGTGACGCAACTCGTCGAAGCCAATCGCGACGGAGACAGTCTGAGTGATGACGAACTCCGCAATGCGCTGTGCCTCCTCATCTTTGGTGGAATGGACACGACGCGAAACCAGCTTGGGCTCGCGATGCAAACGATGATGCAGAACCCCGGTCAGTGGGAGTTGCTCGCGGCGAACCCCGACCTTGCGAACAAGGCCGTCGAAGAGGTCATGCGAACAAACCCCACGACGACGTGGGTGACCCGCGAGGCTGTTGTGGATTTCGATTACGAAGACCTCCACGCACCGGCGGGATCAACGGTGCATTTCTTCACGCAGGTGAGCGGCAACGACCCAGAGGCGTATCCCAACCCTCACGTCGACATCACCGCTGAGCGCGTGCCCCACTATGGGTTCGGGGTAGGAATGCACCACTGCCTCGGACACTTCGTCGCACGAATGGACATGACCATCGCACTCCGCACGCTGTCTCAGCGCATGGCGAATGTCCGCGTCAACGGACAGGAC
>WLES01000049.1 GCA_009704155.1 Actinomycetota bacterium
CGCATCTCGCGGATGGACGAGCTGAGTCTCTGCTCCTGACGACAGTTCTTGCTGCATCCTGCCCCATCGTCATTGCGCCGGCGATGCACACTGAGATGTGGGATAACGCAGCGACGCAGGCCAACGTAGACACCCTCGTTTCCCGCGGTTTCTTGTTCGTCGGGCCTGACAGCGGACGCCTCACGGGTGCAGACACCGGTGTTGGGCGACTCGCCGATGAGGACGCCGTTGTTGACGCAGTTTTTGAGCAGCTTGGCCCTCGAGATTTCGATGGAGTCAGCGTGGTGGTATCAGCCGGCGGAACACGCGAGCCCATCGATCCGATTCGCTTTATCGGGAACCGATCCACCGGAGAAATGGGTGTTCGACTGGTTGAAGCGCTCCGCAGACGCGGTGCGATCGTGACATTAATCGCTGCGCACCTCGAAGTGCCAGTTCCTCGCGGCGTCGCTGTGGTACAGGTGTCAACCGCGTTGGAGATGCAACATGCTGTGACAACCCACGGACATAAAGCCGATGTTTTCATCTCAGCTGCAGCCGTCAGCGACTATCGCGTCGCCAATGTGAGCGCGTCGAAGTTGTCGAAGTCCGCCGGGACTCCGCTGATTGATCTCGTTGAGAACCCCGACATCCTCAGCGAATTCGCTCACGAGCACCGATCGACGTTCGTTGTGGGGTTTGCCGCGGAGACGTCACGTGAGACCTTCGTCGAGCGGGTTGCCTCTAAGGCACAGTCGAAGGGTGTTGACCTTATGGTGGGGAACCTCGTCGGTTCAGAAACCGGGTTCGGGAATACAGTTGCCGATATCGTATTAGTAGATTCGACCGGCGCCACTGTTTCGGATTTTCACGGAACGAAGGCCAGTGCAGCCTCCCATATTCTCGATTACGTCAGCCGACAGAGAGCAGCAACACCATGAGCATCCGACTCTTCACCAGTGAATCCGTCACGAGCGGACACCCGGACAAATTGTGTGACCAGCTCTCCGACGCGATTCTCGACGCAATCCTTGTGCAGGATCGAAACGCGAAAGTTGCTGTTGAATGCCTAGCGTCGGGTGGCCTGATCCACGTGGCTGGTGAAATTAGAACCGAGAGCTATGTCGATATCGACAGCATTGTGCGTGGCGTGATTCTCGGAATTGGGTACGACTCGTCTGACGTTGACTTTGACGGGAAAACGTGCGGTGTGATGATCTCTATCGCTGACCAGTCAAGCGAAATCAACACCGCCGTTGAGAAAGATGAACAGGGTGCTGGCGATCAGGGAATCATGTTTGGATATGCCACGAATGAAACGCCGTCGTACATGCCTGCGGCGATTTTCCTCGCGCACCGCGTGGCTGAGCAACTTGAAATGGCTCGCAAGGCCGGAACGCTCGCGTATTTGCGTCCTGACGGCAAGACCCAGGTAACCGTTGGCTATGAGGGCATGACACCAACAACCATCGACACCGTTCTCGTATCGACGCAGCACGCCCCGAACGTGGATGGCAAACCCCTGACTCAGGAACGCATTGCCGCTGATGTTCGGGAATTTGTCATCGATCCCGTCATTCAGGAGTCCGGTCTCGACATTTCGGCTGTGCGGTACATCGTGAATCCCTCAGGGTCTTTTGAGCACGGTGGCCCTGGTTCCGACGCAGGACTGACCGGGCGCAAGATTATTGTCGACACCTATGGAGGGGCTGCTCGCCACGGTGGTGGTGCTTTCTCCGGTAAAGACCCATCGAAAGTAGACCGTTCCGGGGCCTATGCAATGCGCTGGGTAGCAAAGAACGCGGTGGCGGCTGGACTTGCCGACCGACTCGAAGTCCAGGTTGCGTACGCGATTGGAATGGCCGAACCAATCGGTCTGTATGTCGAAGCGTTCGGCACTGAGAAGGTCGAACTTCCACTGATTGAAACAATTCTTGGGGAAGTTTTCGACCTGCGCCCAGGGGCAATCATCCGCGATCTCGAGCTCTTGACCCGTCAGTACCTGCCAACAGCGACGTATGGACACTTCGGCCGCACGGGTGACTCGTTCACGTGGGAGCGGTTGGATCGAGTCGAGGACATTCGTGAATCCCTCGCACGTCACAGGTAGGTGTTCTCAGAGTGGACGTCGCTCGGGTTCTAGTCGAATCACCTATCCCAAGGCTCGATCGGCTTCTCGACTACGCCATTCCTGATCGCCTCAAATCAGAGGTCGTCGTCGGTGGTCGTGTTCGAGTTCCCCTTGGGCGCGGAACCCGTCACATCGATGGTTTCGTGGTTGAGCTGGGACCACCGTCCAATCCGCTGTTGCACCTGGCCGAGATTGATTCAGTGCTCGGGCCGATTCCGGTCGTTACGCCGGCACTCTGGTCGCTTGTGCGAGCAGTGAGCGACCGTAACGGAGGTAGTGCTTCAGATGTGTTGCGAATCGCTGTACCAAAACGCGCTGTACGCGTCGAGAAAAAGTATTCGATAGCGCCCCGACAATCTCCGACCCCGGCGCCTGGCGCGCGCACGTCCCTCGCGCTCGATTACGGTGTCACGGACACACAAGAAGGACCGACTCTGGTGGGGTTTGTTCAGGTCGCCGACCGTGTGCGTTCTGCTTCTGGGGGAGTGGTCGTTGTGGTTCCAGACTGGCGAGATTTGCAGTTACTGGGCAGGGCGCTCGAGGGGACTCCACACGTGGTGTGGGACTCCACGGGGACACCGAGCGAACGCTACGCACGATATCTCGACGTTCTCTCAGGAGAGGCTTCGGTTGTGATCGGCACGCGCTCGGCGATTTACGCCCCAGTAGCAGACCTCGGCCTAATCATCGTCGTCAACGAGGGCGACCCACTCCTAGACGAGCCCCTTGCTCCATTCGTTCATGTGCGTGATGCAGCAATCCTCAGGCAATCACTCGAAGGTGGAGACCTCGTTTTCGCATCGCAGACTCCCTCGGTTGAGCTTCACCGATTCCATGACCTCAAATATGTTGAGCCACCCACGTCGCGCCAGTCGCTCCCGACGATGTCGATTGCGAACGACACCAGCGACGACGGGAACGCGGCTCGGGCTCGAATTCCCTCCTCTGCGTGGCGAGCGGTGCGTGAAGCGTTGACGAGAGGACCAGTGCTGGTGCAGGTGTCGCGACCAGGTTTCTCGCCCAGTGTCGTGTGTTCGGCGTGCAGAACGCCTCACAAGTGCGCTCAGTGCACAACGCCCCTCGCCGGGAACAGAGAAGGAACGAGCCTCTGTCGCGTGTGCGGCAATCAGCCGGTGGGCCTCGTGTGTAGCCACTGTGGTGGTCGGGACATCTCATTCGCAGGCGTTGGTTCTCTGCGAACCGCCGATGAACTTGGTCGCGCCTTTCCACAGACGACCGTCATTCTCTCTGACGCCGAGCATCGGCACCTCGAGGTGCCCCGAAACCCCGCCCTCGTCGTCTGTACGCGTGGGGCTGAGCCAATTGTCAGCGGTGGATACGAGGCGATTCTTATTGTCGACGGCGACAAGGAGCTCATGAGGCCAGGGCTTCGTACATCCGAAAACTGCCTTCGTTGGTGGGGAACCGCGGCAGCGCTGTGCGCGCCTGGCGGAAGTGTGATTATCGCGAACGTGGGGGGCGGTTTTGCGGGTCAGTTTGCGACAGGGCAGTGGGACGACATCGTGTCGACAGAACTCCGAGATCGGCGCGCGCTGGGGTTTCCGCCGGTTACCCGCGCGCTCGTGGTTACGGGAAGCATTCCGGAACTCAATTCCGTGCGCGCCTTACCCGAGTGTCAGGGTTTCCGCGTTTTGGGGCCAGCCCCCGTCAAGACAGGACATCGCATCGTCATTCTCGCCGATTACACCCGCGCAACGGCCGCCGTTTCCGCCATTAGAGCGCTGGTCATTTCTACGTCCTCAACATCCATTCGCGTGCACTGCGACGATCTCGGTGTGTTCGATGAGATCGATGAGAACTGAAACACTAGAGCCATGGCACGAGTAATCTTCGCGGGTAGTCCCGCTGTCGCGACGCCATTCCTTGCTGCTCTCGCGGAGCAACATGACATCGTCGCTGTGGTGACACGCCGCGACGCTCCCGTCGGACGAAAACGAACGATTACACCAACACCCGTTGCCGCTCTCGCGAATGATCTGGGGCTCACAGTCATCAAAACCAATTCCCTTGACGGTGTCGCGCTCCCGGACTGCGATCTGGGAGTGGTCGTTGCATACGGCGGTTTGGTGCCAAGCGAAGCGTTGATTCGCCCAACTTTTGGCTGGGTAAATGCTCATTTTTCTCTGCTACCAGCCCTTCGCGGTGCCGCACCCGTGCAACGAGGACTATGGAACGGTGACTCCGAGACGGGAATCACGGTCTTCTCGCTCGTCGAAGCGCTCGACGCCGGCCCAATTCTCTACCAACGAGCGATTCCATTCGTGAATGGCGAGACAGCGAGCGAAGCTCTCGAGCGGATTGCTGTTGAGGCTGCTGATGAACTCTCCGCTGTCGTATCGCGATTTGTATCCGGGGATCTAACGCCTCGCGACCAAGCAGGAGAAATCACTTATGCGCCGAAATTCTCTCGCGACGACGGCCGGATCGACTGGCTCTTGGACTCGCGCGTGGTGGTCAACAGAATTCGCGCTGTCACTAAAGAACCAGGAGCCTTCACGAACAACGGCGATAGTCAACTCGCTGTGCTTCGGGCTCGCGTCTGCCCTGACGTGACGCTGGAGCCAGGTGTTGTCAGGGTCGTCGACGGGTGTGTCTGCGTCGGAACGAACTCAACAGCCGTCGAGTTGGTCACGGTCAAACCTGCCGGAAAGACTGAAATGTCAGGCGTGGACTGGGCACGGGGACTTCACGCTCCGACACGACTCACATGACTCGGTCTGCCCGAGAAATAGCGTGCGACGTCAACGCTGAAATCCGTGTCAACGACGCATATGCCAACCTCGCTCTGCCGCGAGCGCTCTCCCAGCACAGCCTTCCTGCCCGGGATGCGGCTGACGCGACGTCGCTCACCTACGGGTGCGCGCGATGGATCGGTTTTCTTGATGCGGTCGTGGGTTGTGCCGTAGACAGAACTCTCACGGACGTCGACGGAGATGTGCTCGACATCTTGCGACTGGGAGCACTCGAACTACTCATCAACTCTGCACCGCCACACGTCGTCAACGAATGGGTCAACATAGCCAAAAAGCGCACTCCGCGGGCTAGCGGGTTCGTCAACGCAACCCTCCGGCGTGTCTCACGAGCGACTGCCGAGGAGTGGCGTGAAAGGTTGAGTAACGAGCTGGAGGGCGATGAACGCATCGTCGCACTGACAAGCCACCCCGCGTGGATTGTCCGATCGTTCGAGTCGGTGTTGGATTCGGCGGAAGTCAGAGAGCTGATCGATGCCAACAACACTCCTGCAGTGCCGACAATGATTGCGCTACCCGGCCTTGCCGAACCGCCATTGACCTCCGAGCGTGGCGAACTTTCGCCGTTCGCATTTCGTGCGCAGCAGGGCAACATCGCGCTCGTGCCCGGTGTGCGCGAAGGGGCTGTCCGCGTGCAGGATGAGGGTTCTCAAATTGCTGCGCTACTCCTCGCTCATGCCGCGCCGATTGACGAGGGGGAGCGGTGGCTCGACCTGTGCGCTGGTCCAGGGGGTAAAAGTGCTCTGATGGCTGCCCTGTTGGCCCAACACAATGGGCTTCTCGTCGCGAACGAACCTCACGAACATCGAGCAGAACTTGTTCGGACAGCGCTCAAGCCGTTCGGCGATACAACCCAGGTAGTGTCGGTTGACGGCCGAGACATCCGCACTGAGTTCGATTCCCCTTTTTCACGGATTCTTGTCGACGCACCGTGTTCTGGGCTAGGTGCTCTGCGCCGGCGACCAGAGGCACGGTGGCGGAAAAGGGAAGACGATTTGATCGGTTTGACCCTGCTGCAGCGGGATCTGCTCCATTCGGCAATCGATGCCACCTCGGTTGGCGGGTTCGTCGCCTACGTGACGTGCTCACCTGACCCACGCGAAACGGTCGACGTCGTTACTGCCGTGATGACCGTACGCGGTGATGTTGCCATCGTCGACACCCCCTCGGTTCTCCAGGAAATCGCACCCTCTGTCGAAGGAGCGCGGCGCGGAACTGCAGTTCAGTTGTGGCCTCATCGGCACAACACTGACGCAATGTTCATCCAACTCCTCACTCGAACGAGATAGCCTGAGGGCATGTCGGTTCGCATCAATCCCAGCATCCTCGCAGCGGATTTCGTCAATTTTGAGCGCGAACTCGGGCGTATCTCGGGCGCTGATTTTGTCCACGTCGACGTGATGGACGGTCACTTTGTTCCGAACTTGACCTTCGGAACCCAGATGGTGTCGCGCATCCACGAAGTTTCGGTTGCGCCGCTTGATGTTCATCTCATGATTGACGACAATGACCGTTGGGCGCCGCACTATGCAGAATTGGGCGCTGAGTCGGTCACTTTTCACGTTGAATCCACC
>WLES01000005.1 GCA_009704155.1 Actinomycetota bacterium
GTCTCACCGGTCGGCTTTCGGTTTGTGTCCCGCGGCCTTGTGCGATGGCCTGTCGTGGCAACCCGAACTGCGCGGTGGCAGGAGGGGGTGACGGTCGAAGGTTGGATGTTCTTTTTCGGGTTCATTCCTGTTGCGCGCCATCGTCTCACGTTCATCACTCTCGCTGACGACTCACGGACGTTTCGGACAGATGAAAACGGCGGGATAATCGCGTCCTGGAACCACACAATCACCGTCACGGCTGCGCCCGACGGTAAGAGCCTTATTCACGACACCGTGACGTTCAGTGGCGGAGTATTCACCCCGGCTCTGTGGGTGATGGTGAAACTGTTCTACGCGATTCGAGCACCACGCTGGGTTGGGTTGGCGCGTGCCGTCCACTCGGGTGAACTCGAACTCTAGCTTCTGTCGTACAGGTGGAATTCAGTCAGTCGCTCGAATCCGACGCGTTCGTAAAGCGCGAGTGCCCGTGATTCGTTGCCCGTGTCAACGGTGAGATCAACGTCCGTAAACCCTCTGCTCGCACAGTATGCGAACGCCCATCGAAGCAGAAGTTCACCGAAGCCACGGCCTTGAAACTCATGACGGACGCCCAGTAGGTCGACAAAGCCGCCATTTTCGTGTTCATTGTCGTTCGTACAGGAAACGAATCCCGCGACGTGCCCGTCGACGCGAAGAAGGAATCGACCGTCTGGGTCTACTGCTTCGTACTCCTTGAAGTGGGGAATCCACTTGTCAGCCGGCCTTGGGGTAAAGCCAAAATGCTGCGAAAAAGCATCCTGATGGGCTGCGTGCCATTCGACGAAGTGCTCGTCGGTCGAAATGACGTCAATCGTCGTCCCCTCCGGCAATTCTGGGTAGGGAGTTGGACCAAGAGTCCGGGTCAGAATGTGGTATTTCCTGAGGAGCGAGAACCCCGTTTCGCGGAAAACTTCAGCGACTTCCTCGTCGAGGTAGTTACTCGTGGGCCACAGTGTCCACCCAGCGAAATCCTCTGCGCCGGTCGCCAAACACCACTCCCACACGGCGCGAGTCTCGGGGAAGCCGGGTGTGCGGAACAGTTCAATTTCAATTCGGTTACGGTGTTCGTCTGGCTGCATGCTCGCCCACGCCACAATCTGCCCTTCGTCATTCACCCACACGGTGTTTCGAGGGGAATCGTTATGCCCTCGAATGAGTTCAATGGGCCACGCGTCGGCAGCCGGCTTGTGTCGCGAGTCCAGCGTCGACTCTTGCACGTCAATCAGTGCCTTGAGCTCTGGCACATCTGCTTCAGTCGGGGTTCGTGTTGTCAGGCTAATGACGGTGTCCTATCTTTCTTGCGCACATACGCTTCCCTGTGTTTGCCTGCGAGATACGACCCCGCGACAATCAAGGGCAAGCCAATTATCACACCGGGGGTGATCGGTTCGCTGAGGAGAACAACCCCGAGAAAGGCCGAAACGACGAGGTTGATGTAGGTGATGAGTGACGAGCGGCGCGGCCCGACTTCGCGAATGAGCGCGAAATAGAACACAAACGCGAGCGCCGAACTGAAAACGCCAAGAACAACAATTGACGTCCACGCTGTCGGGCTCGGGCCGTTGGCGATGTCGGCCGGAAGAGTGACAATAACGAACGGCGTGTAGATCACGGCGACCATCGCCATCGACACTGCCGTCACTCCCAGTGTTGACGCCGCCGGGAGTTTTCTGTTGAGCACAATCGGTGCGACCGCGTAACAAATTGCCGTAACGACGAGTAGGAGAGTGGGGCCGATTTCCAGGTGCCCTGTGAACGCATCGATCCCGAGGAGGAAGATCACCCCCGTAAACCCAATGACAAGTCCGGCGACCGTGAGGGGGTGGCCGGCCGCCTTGTCGCCGAGGAATACGCCCGTGATGAACGCTGACATGAATGGGATCGTGGTCATCATGAGCCCGACAAGGCTTGACGGAACGGAACGCTCTGCTTCAGTAATGAAATACCACGGTCCGACCATCTCAACAACAGCAAAAAACAGCACCCAGGGCCAATGACGAATCGTGTCGCGCAACACTCCCCGCTTGAGGGCGAGGGGGAGGAGAAAAAGTGCACCAACAGCCACTCGAAGCCACACGATCGACGGGGTTGAGAATTCTCGACCCGCTAAAGCGATGAAGAAATAGGGAATACCCCATAAAACGCCGACTATGGCGAAAAGGAGGAGTGCGCGTCTCGACACCGTTTTACTTGGCAGTCAATCGGTGAATCTCCGAGAGAATTTCTTGCGTTTCCTTGTGAGCAGCCATGACCGCGGCATGTGTTTCATCGTCGCGTTTTTCCGTCTTTCGACCCTGAACCGATTGCCCCACCATGATGATCGGGAGAAGAACCAATTGAAGGAACGTCTGAGCCACCCACGCGACGATGACAACCTCATCACCAGACGCCAGCGCACCGGGAAGCGAGACAAGCGCGAGAAGTGCGAAAATGATGGCGGCCCACATGGTTCCGACTACCGAGGTGATTTTTTCGCCTGCGACCTCTAGCGAACGGCTAATCCGTGTCGGGCGGGGATTCTTTGGGTTGGAATCGTTCACTCGCCCAGTTTAGGGCTGTGTAAGGCGCGGAGGCTGAATCGGGCGCCAGAACGCATCGCCCTGGCCCCCGCGTCAGTCGAAATCTCAACTTTGTCTGATAAAAAGAGTGCCAATCAAGTTCCTGTGCTTTGTAGTCCCGACCGGAGGTGCGACAGTGAGTGAAATAAAAGAGATGCTGTCCGGTGGAACCAGGACCTCCGTGGGGAATTCGGATCAGGTGATCGCCGCGCTCGTCGCGGACTCATCCGGTTTAGATGATGTTTACAGGCTATTTCTTGACGACGATCCGGTTGTTGCCATGCGATCAAGCTACGTTGCTATGAGGGTTGCCGAGCAGAAACCAGAATCTGTGAAACCCTTCGCTGCGGACCTGTTGAGGAACCTCGAGCTCTACACTCAACAGGAGGTTCGGTGGCATGTCCCGCAGCTTCTAGTTCATCTCGATTTAAGTAAGGATCAGAAGCGTCGCGCTTACGACGTGGTTATGACCTGGGCAGAAACTGACAAGAGCAAGATTGTCGGGTATTACGGTTTTCAGGCAGCAGCGGACTTTGCCCAAACCGATGGAGAACTGCTTGAAGACTTCATTCCTCGAATTCGAAAAGCCAACGAGAGCGGCTCGAAATCAATCCAAAGCCGCTGCAAAAAAATTGCCAAGCAGTTGGGGATTTCCCTATAGCAACGGCATCAAAGAAAAACCTCCCTCGCGTCCGGAGGGAGATTTTCGTTGTGGAGGCTAGGGGAATCGAACCCCTGACCTCCTGCTTGCAAAGCAGGCGCTCTACCAATTGAGCTAAGCCCCCAACGTACGATTCACGCGGAATCGCGTGGGGCTACCAGGACTTGAACCTGGGACCTCTTCGTTATCAGCGAAGCGCTCTAACCGCCTGAGCTATAGCCCCTAAAACCTTCACGAGCCTATCAAAGATTAGGTCGTGTCAAAAACCGCGACTAATCGTTGGTGAATCCGACGCGTAAACCGCCAGTGATGCGGGCGATGAAGTTGAATGCGACGGCCCCGAGCGCGCCGAGTGCTGTACCGCAGACGATATTCACCACAGCCGTGAGGAGTGTAAACACAATCATTGACGGGAACGACATGAGGTCGGTGAGACCGAAGAAATCCACCCCAAGGATGTCGCTGATCGTGGTGTTGATGATGTCGATGACGCCGAGCACCGTAAGGAGCAACCACGTCACGAGGTTGAAGACGAGAAGGATTGTCGAAAGCGCGAGGGTCACCACGAATGAATTGCGGACGGCTGACCAGAAATCGATGTGGACGAGGCGAAGGCGAACTTGCTTCGCCGGTGCTGGCTTATTCATTAGCTTCTGCTTCCGTTTCTTTGCTGACGTCTGGCGTTTCCGTGTTCACGCCGACCTCTTCGGTGTCGTCGTCTGTCGACGAGTCTAGATTACGCTCGCTATTCCGCGCGATGGCAAGAATTCGATCACCGTCGTCGGGGCGTGCGAAGACGACTCCCATTGTGTCGCGGCCGCGAGCTGGAACCTCATCGACCGAGGAGCGCACGACCTTGCCGCCCTCGAGGATGACGAGAACTTCATCGCCGTCGTCAACAATCAGGCCACCAGTGAGGCCGCCGCGCTCGTCGGTCAGCTTGGCGACCTTGATTCCGATTCCGCCACGGTTTTGAACGCGGTAGTGGCTGACCGCGGTGCGCTTGGCGTATCCCGATTCGGTGACAACAAACACATATCCAGTGTCCGAGACCACGGCTGCTGACAGTAGTTGGTCTCCGGCGCGAAGTGAGATTCCCTTGACGCCAGCTGTCTTGCGACCCATGGGACGGAGGGCTTCGTCTGTTGCTGCGAATCGGATCGACATTCCACTGCGCGAGACGAGCAATATCTCCGAGTCCTTGTCGACGAGCATCGCAGAGACAACAGTGTCGAGATAGGTGGGTTGCCCGTCCTCGTCAAGAATGGGCTTTCCGTCTTTGCCCTTCTCGACGGCAAGGTCGATCGCGAACACTCCCCCCGATCGGTTCGTGTTGTAATCGGCAAGCTTGGTTTTCTTGACAAGCCCCTTTCGAGTTGCGAGCACGAGGTACTCGGCGACGTCGTAGGTGGGAATGTCGACGATCTGCTGGACCGTTTCGCCGGGGAGAAGCGCAAGGAGGTTGGCGATGTGCTGACCCTTGGCGTCGCGAGCGGCTTCGACTACCTGGTGGGTGCGCGCACGATAAACGCGACCCTTGTCCGTGAAGAACAGAAGCCAGTGGTGCGTCGTGGTGACGAAGAAGTGCTGGACAACGTCATCAGCTCGAAGCGTTGCGCCCTTGATTCCCTTACCGCCGCGGTGCTGCGACCGGTAGTTGTCGCTTCGCGTTCGCTTGATGTACCCGCTTCGCGTGACCGTCACAACCATTTCCTCTTCAGGAATGAGGTCTTCGTTGGTCATGTCCTCTTCGCTCGGAACAATCGCCGTCCGGCGGTCGTCGCCGAACTTGGCCACAATTTCGGTGAGTTCGGTGGAGATGATCTCGCGCTGGATGGTTTCGCTCGCGAGAATCGCCTTGAATTCTGCGATGAGCTTCTCTATCTCAGCTGCCTGGTCGAGGATTTTTTGGCGCTCGAGTGCTGCGAGTCGGCGGAGTTGCAGGTTGAGGATTGCCGTTGCCTGAACGTCGTCGACGGAAAGCAACTTCATGAGACCCTCGCGCGCTTCGTCGACCGTCGGCGACTTACGAATCAACGCGATCACGGCGTCGAGCGCGTCGAGCGCTTTGAGGTATCCCCGCAGGATGTGGGCATCCGCTTCGGCCTTGTTGAGGCGGAACTGGGTGCGGCGAACAATAACTTCGACCTGGTGCGCAACCCACAGCGTGATGAACTGGTCGATCGTGAGGTTGCGCGGAACACCATCAACAATGGCGAGCATGTTGGCGCCGAAGTTTTCCTGAAGCTGGGTTTGGCGATACAGGTTATTGAGGACGACTTTCGCGACGGCGTCTCGTTTGAGAACCACGACGAGTCGTTGACCTGTTCGACCAGACGATTCGTCACGGATGTCGGCAATTCCTTGAATCTTTCCTTCCTTAACGAGGTCGGCGATTCGAATGGCAAGGTTGTCTGGGTTGACTTGATACGGGAGTTCACTAACAACAAGACAGGTTCGCCCGTGGATTTCTTCCGTCTCGACAACAGCGCGCATGGTGATGCTGCCGTGGCCGGTTCGGTAAGCGTCCTGAATTCCGCGAGATCCGAGAATTTGGGCGCCGGTCGGGAAGTCCGGGCCTTTGACGCGTTCAAGGATGGCGTTGAGGAGTTCCTCACCGACAACACCTGGGTTGGCGAGGTGCCATAGTGCAGCCTCGGAAACCTCGCGGAGGTTGTGTGGCGGAATGTTTGTCGCCATACCGACCGCGATACCGACAGAACCATTGACGAGCAGGTTGGGGAAGCGGGCCGGCAGAATCGATGGTTCCTGCGTGCGGCCGTCATAGTTGTCTTGGAAATTAACGGTGTCTTCGTCGATGTCGCGGACCATTTCCATGGCCAGCTGAGCCATGCGGGTCTCGGTGTATCGAGGTGCTGCCGCTCCGTCATTTCCGGGGGAACCAAAGTTTCCTTGGCCAGACGCAAGAGGGTAGCGAAGGCTCCACGGCTGGACGAGGCGAACGAGCGCGTCATAAATCGCCGAGTCGCCGTGTGGGTGGAACTGTCCCATCACGTCGCCGACAACACGCGAGCACTTTGAGAAGGCCTTGTCTGGGCGGTAACCTCCGTCAAACATCGCGTAGATCACGCGGCGGTGGACCGGCTTGAGCCCGTCGCGAACGTCGGGCAGCGCGCGCCCGACGATGACGCTCATCGCGTAGTCGAGGTATGACCGCTGCATCTCCATTTGGAGATCAACGGGTTGAATTCGGTCTGTCTGCTCGCTCATAGTGTCATTCCGCTCGTCGACTAGATGTCGAGGAAGCGCACATCCTTTGCGTTCTGCTGGATAAAGGTTCGGCGTGCGCTCACGTCTTCGCCCATCAGGGTCGAGAAGACCCCGTCGGCGATCGCGGCGTCAGCCAGTGTCACCTGCAACAGCGTGCGGGTGTCGGGGTTCATCGTCGTGTCCCACAGTTCCTGGTGGTTCATCTCACCGAGTCCCTTGTAGCGCTGAATTCCGTTGTCCTTAGGAAGCTTCTTTCCTTCCTTTGTGCCGGATTCCACCATGGCGTCACGTTCACGATCGGAATACACGTACTGGTGTTCCGAGTTGTTCCACTTGAGGCGATAGAGCGGGGGCTGTGCGAGATACACAAAGCCTGCGTCGATGAGCGGTCGCATGTATCGGAACAACAGCGTGAGGAGAAGTGTCGTGATGTGTTGGCCGTCGACGTCGGCATCGGCCATGAGGACGATTTTGTGATACCGCGCTTTTTCGATGGTGAATTCGTCAGCGATTCCACATCCGAAAGCGGTGATCATGCCTTGAATTTCGGTGTTTTGGAGAGCGCGGTCAAGTCGTGTTTTTTCGACGTTGAGAATTTTGCCCCGCAACGGAAGGATCGCTTGAGTTTCAGGGTTTCGGCCCTGAACTGCCGAGCCGCCGGCCGAGTCGCCCTCAACGAGGAAGACTTCGGAAATGCTCGGGTCCTTCGACTGACAATCCTTGAGCTTGCCTGGCATGCTGTTGGATTCGAGAAGGCCCTTGCGGCGAGTGCTTTCGCGTGCCTTACGCGCAGCAATTCGAGCAGCGGAAGCCTGAATCGCCTTGCGGATGATGTCTTTCGCTTCGCTGGGGTGGCTGTCGAACCAGTCCCCGAGCTTGTCGCCCACAGCTTTTTGCACGAATGATTTTGCTTCCGTGTTGCCGAGCTTGGTTTTCGTCTGTCCTTCGAACTGCGGTTCAGCAAGTTTGACGGAGATAACGGCGGTTAGCCCTTCGCGGACGTCGTCGCCTGAAAGGTTCTCGTCTTTCTCTTTGAGAAGTCCCTTGTCACGTGCGTAACGGTTGATCAATGACGTGAGTGCCGCGCGGAAACCTTCTTCGTGCGTTCCGCCCTCATGAGTATTGATCGTGTTGGCGTAGGTGTGGATGCTCTCGGAGTAAGCGTTTGTCCACTGCATCGCCAGCTCGAGGGAAATCGTTCGATTCTTGTCCTCTGATTCGAGCGAGATGATGTCGGGGTGAATGACCTCGATCTTTTTCGCCGAGTTGAGGTACTCAACGTAATCCTCGAGGCCGCGCTCGTACATAAATGTGTCGGTGCGGCCGTCCTTGCGCTCGTCGCTGAAGGCAATTTCGAGCCCCTTGTTGAGGAACGCCATTTGCTGAAACCGTAGGCGCAGGGTTTCGTAGTCGAAATCGGTCGTTTCGAAAATCTCTGCGTTGGGCCAGAAGGTAATGAGGGTCCCGGTTTCGTCAGTCGCGGCACCCTTTGCGAGTGGCTTAACGGGAACACCGTTGTTGAACGACATCGAGTACGCGTTGCCCTGGCGCTTAACTTCGACATCAAGCCGAGTGGAGAGCGCGTTGACAACGGATGAGCCAACGCCGTGGAGGCCACCGGAAACCGCGTAACCGCCGCCGCCGAATTTTCCTCCTGCGTGGAGGATCGTCAAAACGACCTCGACCGTTGACTTCTTTTCCGTCGGGTGCATGTCGACCGGAATTCCTCGACCATTGTCGTGGCAGCGAACAGCGCCGTCCTTCATGATGGTCACGACGATTTTCGAGCAGTGCCCGGCTAGGTGTTCGTCTACCGCGTTATCAACAATTTCATAAACCAGGTGGTGGAGACCGCGCTCTCCGGTCGATCCGATGTACATACCAGGACGCTTGCGAACCGCCTCGAGACCCTCGAGGACTTGGATGTTTTCCGCCCCGTATTCTTCGGGGGAATCCTTCGGTTTCGCTTCCGTCATGTGAGCTCCTGTCGTGCGCCGAAGGCCTATCTAAATACCTCTTTATTCTACCGCGGAGTAGCCCTCAGAAATCGGTGATTTTCGCTTCTGCGCGCCTTAAATGTGGACAAACAGCAAAACAGTCCGATTATCCGTAAGTATCGCGGGGACCGCGCCATTTCACGCTACGAGGACCGCGAATTTGGTTAGGGGCACCCGGCCCTACGACGTCCACTCGCTCGATACCGCAGTCCGGGAACCGTTCGATGATCTCGTGTTCAATCTGGTGGCGCAGTATTCGAAGCTGCGTCGCCCAGGCCGACGAGTCGCACGACACAACCACCACGTCGTCGACAAGCTCGGGGGTCGTGTGTCCGGCAACATCATCGCCGACGATATCCGCCCAGTTCGCGAGCACTGCCGCTCGAGCAACGAAGGGCGTCCAGCCACGATCGTCGAAGTTCTTCGTCAGCACCGCCCCGAGTAGCCGCGGGTCTCTCCCGGCTTGAAACGGTTGTGATGATTCCGGGTCGGCTTTCACGACACCGCGTCTGCGCTTTGTTCCGGAGAACACGGTGACGAGATGGTCGAAGAAGCGCACGGCCTCGGGGTTACTCGGCATTAATCGTGCCCCCCTCAACTCTGAACCGCTCGCCTGCGATGCTGGGCGGGATAGTTGCGTCGTCGGCGGCCGTGACAATGAGGTGTTCAATGCCAACAAGGTGTTCGCCGAGCCTGGTTCGCCTGCCCTCGTCGAGCTCTGCGAACACATCATCGAGAATGACGACTGGATCCCCGGCGAGGGAGTGCTGTGTGACAACGTCCTTCATGGCAAGGCGGAGCGCGAGCGCCAAGGACCACGCTTCGCCTTGGCTGGAGTGTGTGCGTGCGGGCAACCCGTTCAAGGTCAAGTTTAAATCATCACGCTGTGGCCCGATCAGAGTAGACCCGCGCTCGATTTCGTCGTTGCGTTTCACGTGAAACATTTGCCGCAGGGCGTTCGAGATTTCTGAATCGGGCGTCTCGTTGCCGATTGACTCGCTTAGTGAGATTTCAGCGGCGTCGTTACTCCCGGCGATGGCTGCATAGTGAGTGGCGACCGCGGGGCGCAACTGAGCGACGATTCGCCTCCTCGCCGTCATGACACGAGCACCGGCGTCAACGAGTGCCTCCGTCCACGTGTCAAGCGTCCCCCGTTCCGTTTGGCTTTGAGAATTCCGGAGTGATTTGAGCAGCGAATTGCGCTGTCGAAGAACCCTGTCAAACTCGGAGAGATCAGCCGCCTCCTCAAGGGAAATCTCGTGGACCACATCGTCAAGGAACTGTCGTCGGCTCGCCGGTTCACCGCGAACAAGGTCTAGGTCTTCTGGTGCAAAAATCACGAGGGGAAACATCCGTGCGACTTCACGCTTCTTGGCCGGGTTTCCATTAATGCGGAGCGTGTTGTTTCCGCTCGAGGTGACCGCCAGATCGATATCAATTTTTCGATCCTTGTTCTCAACCCGCATCCGGACCACGGCACGATCCTGGCCTGCCGCGACGAGCGTCGCGTCCAGGTGAGTGCGGTGTGAGCGCCCGAGCGCCGCGTACACCATCGCCTCAACGAGATTGGTTTTTCCTTGACCGTTCTGACCGACGAAAAGCGTGGGGGACGTAGTCATGACGACGCTCTGTGACTGGTAGTTTCGCCAACCCGTCAGCTCAATCGCCGTGACCTTCATTGCCGGCTAGCGGGCAAGAAAGTTGGGTTGCATGAGATAGCGGTAATCCTTGAGCACTTCGGCGGAGTCTCGAGACGAGTGTGCGGTGAACAAGACCGGCCCTGCTTTTCCGACCTCGTTTGACGACGTGAAACCAAGTCGAACAAACTGACTGTGGGCGCCGGTCAGTCCGTCAATCACCAGACGAGGTTTGAGCCACACCGTGACGTCATCCCCGACAACGTGCGCGTCGACTAGCTCTGACGCTGTAGCCGCTTCCCCGGTCTGCGTTTCCAAGAGGGCGCCCTCTGATGTGAATGTGTATTTCAGAACGGCGTCGCGCTCGACAACCAAAGAGACTCGTTTTGTCGCGTCAATGAGATCGGACGCAAGGACAATCGCGAAACCTTCGCCTGGGCCCTTTTCGTCGAGGAGAGCTCGTACGCGAGGGAATTGGCCTTTAGCAAGAGAGGACGTCACGATCTTGGAATCAACGGAAAGGGCAATGATTTCGCGCTCGCCGCCGGAGAGGAGCGAGAGCGTCACCTTGTCCGACGTGTTAAACATCTTGCCGGCCTCCATGAGGACGCGGGCCGGCACAAGCACCTGCTGTCCTTCCTCTTTCGAACTAGAAGTCCACGGAATGTCACGAGATGCGATGCGGTATCGGTCGGTTGCCGTCAGAGAAACGGCGGCTGACGTGATCTCTACGGAAATATTCATCATGGCCGGAAGTCCGTCATCTCGGAGCGCAGCGACTCCCACCTGAGCGATTGCCTCCGAGAACGTCTCGCCATCGAAGGTGCCGATGGCCTCTGGAATTTCGGGGAGGTTTGGATATTCGTTGAGAGCCATGAGACTCATGGAAAACTTCGACGACCCTGATGTGACCACGAGCTTCGCGTCAACCACAGCTAACGTGACGGTGTCACCCGGTAGACGAGTGACGATCTCTGCGAGCATTCTTCCGGATACAAGGACGGCACCCTCCTCGGATGCGTCGACCGAGATGGTCGTTCTGGTTGAAACGTCGTGATCATAGGAAGCGAAGGTGACCTCGCCCGACGAGCTGACATCGATGCGCACACCCGAGAGTGCAGCTGTTGCCGGTTTGGGAGCAAGAAGTTTGGTGACGAAGATCACTGCTTGAGACAGGACATCCTTATTTGCTTGAAATTTCACTCGTAACCTTCCACATCGTGCGGTCTCTTATTGTGACATAAAACCGGGGCGTCTGTATACGGGTGTAGCGCTGTCCCGGCCGAACTCGTCCACAGTTTCGTTAACGAGGGAGGCAACGAGATAAAGAAATATTTAGTCGTATTAACCTCGGTGGAAATGTGGATAACTGTGAATTACGAGCCAGAAAACTTGGAACTACAACCGTGAAAGTTGTGAGTGTCGTGTGTACGCTTTCCCAATAACTCTGCGCTCATACGGCCGCCGACGAAGTTTTCCACAGGGTTTTAGGTGTTTTCACCTGTTGTGCACATATTAACAAGCCCGCCTGTGGAGAATTACTGAGAACCCTTTTTGATGATGTGGGTTAGGTCCGTGACCTGGTTGTAAATTGAGCGGCGTTCTTTCATAAGGTCAGTGATTTTTTTGTTGGCATACATCACCGTTGTGTGGTCCCGGTCAAGCAACTGGCCGATCTTCGGGAGCGACAACGAGGTTAGTTCTCGACAGAGATACATTGCAATTTGTCGAGCTGTTGCAATCGCCGCTGATCGGGATGAACCATAAAGATCCTCTAGCGAGATTTCAAAGTATCTCGCTACGTGTTCAATGATGTCGGACGGAGCAATCTCCCCGTCTTCGAGGGTGATCATGTCTTTGAGAATTGTTTGGACAAGGGGGAGGTCGACCGATACCCGGTTGAGGCTGGCAAACGCGGTGACGCGAATCAACGTTCCCTCAAGCTCGCGGATGTTCGAGGCCACCTTTGAAGCGATGTATTCAAGAACGTCGTCACCAATTCCCAAATTTTCAGCGGCCGCCTTTTTTCTCAGGATCGCAATTCGAGTTTCAAGATCGGGGACTTGGATGTCGGTGATGAGACCCCAGCCGAACCGGCTACGCATTCGCTCCTCGAAACCAACGAGCTGCTTCGGCGGCACGTCACTCGTGATGACAACTTGCTTGCCGTGTTCGTGCAACGTATTGAACGTATGGAAAAACGTGTCCTGGGTCGAGTCCTTGCCGCCAAGGAATTGGATGTCGTCGATGAGGAGAAGATCAACCTCGCGATAGCGCTGATTGAACGAGACGATCTGGTTTGTTGCCAGTGAGTTGATGTAGTCGTTCGTGAATTCCTCGCTCGAGACGTATCGAACCTTGGCACCGGGAAACAGGCCCTGCGCGTAGTGACCGATCGCGTGGAGGAGGTGCGTCTTACCCAAGCCAGATCCGCCGTAAATGAACAGTGGGTTGTATGCCTTGGCGGGGGATTCACCGACCGCAAGCGCAGCGGCGTGGGCAAACCGGTTCGACGGGCCGATGACAAAATTGTCGAAAGTGTACTTGGGGTTGAGTCGCGCTTCTCCGGTGTTTGTCTTCAACGAGCCGGGTTCCACTGCGACCAGTGGAAGTGCTGACGTGATGTTGTCGATCTCATCTGAGTCGCGAAGGTTGGGGTTGACGACGATTGAGAAGTTCGTGATTGGTTCTTCGGAAAGTTCACGGAGCGCCGCAACGATGCTTTCGCGCGCCCGGCCCTCAATCATGTCGCGAGCGAAATCGGACTCTACTTCGACGTAGAGGGTTTCTTGCATAACACCCTGGGGAACCGCCATCTCGATCACAGCAATGAGTCGCGGCGTAATGAGTTGCGAGTCGCGCGACACCTCATCGACTACCTTGAGCCAGAGTTTTTCGAGTGGTGCGGACATTGAGTCATCCATTTTCTGCTTGTGGATAAGTCACCATATTAGCCAGTTTGAATAATCCACAAGAACCACAATGTTTCTTGTGGAGAACTACACGACGGTGATTCGGGTGCGGTTTGACGAGAAGAGAATTTTCACGTACTCTTGTGAAGTTGCGCTTGTGGCGCAGCACATTTCACGCATCCGGCTCAACGCCGAGGAGATCACATGTCGAAGCGCACTTACCAGCCCAACAACCGCCGCCGTGCGAAGGTTCACGGCTTCCGTTTGCGTATGCGCACCCGCGCGGGACGCGCCATCTTGGCAGCTCGTCGTCGCAAGGGACGCACCGAACTTTCGGTCTAGTTCCCGCTCGTGCTCGCACGGCGAAATCGAATCGTTGAAGCCGACGATTTTCGCGCGGTCGTTCGGCGTGGTCAGAAAATTGTTGCCGACTCAATGATCGGCTACCGCATTGCCGCGGACGGTTGCCGCGTCGGGATTGTCGTCACCGCGAAAACCGGAAATGCCGTTGTGCGCAACTCACTGCGACGAAAGACGAGGGCCATCGCGCGCGCTCTGATTCTTCACGGCGGGCTTACGGGCGACGTCGTGTTCCGATTCCGCGACACAAAGTCCGTTCCGTCGTTCTCTGAGATTCAGAACGATGTTCAGCGATGTGCCGCCGAGTGGAACCGCACATGAATGCGGAAGCGGTTCGTCGATTTGTCGCAACCGCGTGGCTTGCCCCGCGCAACGCTCTGATCGCATTCATCATCGGATGGCGTCGGGTTATCTCGCCGCTCTACGGGCAGGTCTGCCGTTACTATCCGAGCTGCTCCGCTTACGGGCTTGGAGCGGTTCAACAGTTTGGAGTTGTCAGAGGCGGAGTGCTGACGCTCTGGAGGATCCTCAGGTGCAATCCGTGGTCGCGGGGAGGAATTGACAATGTTCCTGAGAGAATAGGACAACACTTCGCGCTGACACCGCTCGGTTTTGTAATCCCCCAAAAGAAAGAAGTTTGACGTGGACATTCTTGGAACAATCCTGTGGCCGTTCCGGTGGATCATCGAGGCGATTCTTGTCTCTTTCCACTGGGTCTTCACTGCGTTCGGTCTCGACACCAACGACGGCTGGACGTGGGTTCTCTCTATCGTGGGTCTCGTGCTGGTCGTCCGCGCCGCACTGATTCCGCTCTTCGTCAAGCAAATCAAGTCACAGCGAAAAATGCTCGAGGTAGCTCCTGACCTTCAAAAGATTCAAGCCAAGTACAAAGGGAAGCGCGACCAGTTCTCTCGTGAGGCAATGACTCGGGAGACGATGGCCCTCTATGGAAAGCACGGAACATCGCCGTTCTCATCATGCCTGCCGCTCCTGTTCCAGATGCCGGTCTTCTTCGGTCTGTTCACAACGCTCAGCAATGCCGCTAAAGAGATTCCCGGAATCGGGCTCATGGACAAGGCTCTCTCCGAGAGCTTCGGCCAGGCTGTCATTTTTGGATCTGCACCCCTCCACTCATCAATGTCGACAGCTAACGGAAACTGGCTCGTCATCTGGATTGCGGGAATCATGGTGGTCACAATGACCGTGACACAGTTCTTCCTGCAGAAACAAATCATGTCGAAGAACATTTCGCAGGCTGTAAAGGAAAGCCCAACCTACCGCCAGCAGCAAATCCTGTTGTACGTCCTCCCCCTCGTGTTCCTCTTCTCTGGCTTTGCGTTCCCGCTCGGCGTAACTCTGTACTGGCTCGTTTCGAACTTCTGGACGATGGGCCAGCAGTTCGTTGTCATTAGAAACATGCCAACCCCAGGGTCGCCGGCCTTCGCCGAGTGGGAGGCACGCCAAGCTGCCCGCAACGCGCGCAAGGGAATCGTTGCTCCTGAAGTGATGGAAGCAGATGAAGCACCCAAGAAGCCACAGCGCGAACAGCCACGCGGTAAGAATCGCGCGAAGCGCGGAAAAGGAAAGAAATAATGAATGACGTCACTCCTGACGCGGCAGACATCGCCGCTGACTACATCGAAGGCTTTCTCGATATTGCCGATCTCGACGGCGACCTTGAAATCGCCCACTCGAACGGCCGCGATTACGTTTCTGTTGTTTCGGGGGAAGGCGACGACCTCAGCTCACTGTCAAAAGCCGACGCCGTAGCCGCACTCCAGGAGCTCACGCGAATTGCTGTTCATTCGAAGACCGGTGAGTTCTCGCGTTTGATTTTGGATGTCGCGGGCTCACGAGACGCTCGTTCGAAGGAACTCGAGCGACTCGTGGATCGCGCCGTTGAGCGAATCGAAGGCGGAGCCGCCTCGGCAGCCCTCCCACCGATGTCCTCGTACGAACGGAAGCTCGTTCACGATTTCGTGAGCGACCGTGGGTTCGTATCGAACTCAGAGGGCGAAGGATCCGACCGCCACACGGTCATCA
>WLES01000050.1 GCA_009704155.1 Actinomycetota bacterium
CCACGGGTACGCAGCGACTTCGCGTGAGTAGGAGTGATTCCACTCACCGACGAGGAGCGACTGCGCAGTGTGCGGTGCGTTAACGAGTGGGTTGTCGTCAGCGGGCCATTCACCGCGCACGACTGCTTCCGCTTCGCGCTTGATCCCAATCATCGCTTCAACGAACCGGTCGAGTTCCCCGATGTCTTCACTCTCGGTTGGCTCAACCATGAGTGTTCCCGGCACGGGGAACGACATTGTTGGTGCGTGGAAACCGTAATCGACGAGTCGTTTGGCGACATCGTCAACGGTGACCCCGGTTTCGGCAGTCAGCGGGCGGAGGTCCAGGATGCACTCGTGCGCAACTAGGCCGTTTTCTCCCGAATAAAGAACGGGATAGTGCTCACGAAGTCGAGCAGCAACGTAGTTCGCTGAGAGAACAGCGGCTGCCGTCGCGTGGCGAAGGCCATCCGACCCCAGCATCCGCACGTACGCCCACGAAATGGGCAGGATGCTCGGGCTACCGAACGGTGCTGCGGCGATTGGTCCGCCCGCGTGGATGAACTCTCCCGGCTTACCCGTCTCCGAGTCAAACGCTGGGTGGTTGACGGCCTGAGCCATCGGGTGCCCTGGCAGGAAGGGTGCCAGGTGTGCCTTCGCAGCTACGGGGCCAACACCGGGACCGCCACCACCGTGCGGAATGGCGAACGTCTTGTGGAGGTTGAGGTGAGAAACGTCGCCTCCGATGTCGCCGTAGCGGGCGAAACCGAGAAGCGCGTTGAGGTTTGCACCGTCGATGTAGACCTGACCACCGGCGTCATGGACTGCCGCTGTGATGGTCTTGATCCCGTGTTCGTAGACCCCGTGGGTCGACGGGTATGTGACCATGAGTGCCGCGAGCGTATCGCGGTGCTCCTCGATTTTCGCGTTCAAGTCGGCGATGTCAACGTCACCGTTTTCTTCACAAGCAACGACGACAACCTTCATTCCGGCCAGGATGGCGGACGCTGCGTTAGTACCGTGAGCGCTTGACGGAATGATGCACGTGACGCGGTGGGTGTCGCCGCGAGAAAGGTGGTAGCCACGAATCGCGAGAAGTCCAGCAAGCTCACCCTGTGAACCAGCGTTGGGCTGAAGGCTGATGGTGTCGTAGCCCGTCAACTCAACAAGCCACTCTTCGAGTTGTGAGATGAGGAGGAGGTAACCGCCGACGTCACTCACGGGTGCATAGGGGTGCAGCCCACCGAATTCGCGCCAGGTGACGGCTTCCATCTCTGTCGCCGAGTTGAGCTTCATCGTGCACGAGCCGAGCGGGATCATGCCGCGGTCGAGAGCGTAGTCCTTGTCAGCGAGGCGCTTGAGGAAGCGCATCATCGACGTTTCGCTTCGGTACGAGTGGAACACGGGGTGCGTGAGGATTTCGTCACTGCGCACGAAGGTCGCTTGGATGGCTGTGTCGACAAGCGTCGGCGCGGTGGTCGACTTCTCGGGGGTCAGTCCGAAAATCGGGTCGAGCAACACATCGTCTCCGCCCGCAAGAATTCCGGTTGCATCACCAATGGACAGTTCGTCGAACGACAGCTGAATCGTGTCCGCGTCGACGACGTGAAGCAACACTCCACTCGAGTGTGCTGATTCGGCAATAGTCGACGCTTTGCCTGGGACTCGAACCTGAACAGTGTCGAAGAAGGTGTCGTGAACAATGGTGTGGCCTGCAGCCGCAGCACGGCGCGCGAACCTCGCGGCCCGTTCCGCGACGGCGACAGCAATCTCGCGGAGCCCCTGCGGTCCGTGATACACGGCGTACATTGCCGCGAGAACTGCAAGGAGAACCTGGGCCGTACAAATGTTTGAGGTGGCCTTTTCACGGCGGATGTGCTGTTCGCGCGCCTGAAGCGTCAGACGATACGCGGGCTTTCCGTCAGCGTCTCGCGAAACTCCAATCAATCGTCCTGGCATCTGGCGCTCGAGGCCGGCTTTGACGGCGAAGAACGCTGAGTGAGGGCCACCGAAACCGAGCGGGACACCAAATCTCTGCGAGGAGCCAAGAACGATGTCTGCTCCCATCGATCCTGGGGAACGCAACAGCGTCAGCGCGAGAAGATCGCTGCCAACAATGGTCACAATTCCGGCGGCGGTTGCTGCCTCGAGGTCGCCGGCAATATCGCGAATTCGTCCTGATGCACCGGGATACTGAAGGTATGCCCCGAACGCACCGTCGGCGATCGCGTTTGCTCCATCACCGGCGGCAAAATCAACGAATCGAAGCTCAACACCGATCGGCTCAGCACGCGTTTCCAACACTGCGCGAACCTGCGGGAAGACGTCGACGTCAACGAGGAATGTCGTGGAGGCGTTGCCCGAGACTCGTCGCGCCATGAGCATCGCTTCAGCAGCAGCAGACGCTTCGTCAAGCATGCCCGCGTTTGCAGTGCCCATGCCCGTAAAGTCGCACACCATGGTTTGGAACGTGATGAGCGCTTCGAGCCGTCCCTGCGAAATCTCGGGCTGGTAAGGCGTATACGCCGTGTACCACGATGGGTTTTCCAGAATGTTCCGTTTAATGACCGACGGCATGACTGTCTCGTAATATCCGAGACCAATGAGGCTTCGGTTGACCGTGTTTTCGTTTGCGAGCGCTCGCAACTCTGCGAGCGCTTCTCGTTCACTGGCAGCTGCAGGAATGCGTGAGGCAAAATCACCCTGGCGAATTCCGCCGGGCACCGCGGCAGTCATCAACGCGTCGAGCGAGTCATAACCGAGTCGGTCGAGAAGTACGGACTGTGAATCGCCCGTAATGCCAATGTGTCGTGAACGGAAGTCGGCCATGTTCTTACTCGGCGATCATTGCTTCGTAGTCGTCCGCTGACATGACGTCACCGATCGAGGAGAAGTTGACGGAGAACAACCATCCGGCGCCGTAGGGGTCGGAGTTGACCAACTCGGGCGAGTCGATGACGGCCTGGTTTGCTTCGACAATGTCACCTGAGACCGGGGCGAAGAGTTCGCCAACAGACTTAGTCGACTCAGCCTCACCGACGATGGAGCCGGCTGAAATTGTGGTTCCAGCCTTGGGCAGGTCGACGTACACGATGTCGCCAAGAGCGTCAGCTGCATACTGTGTGATTCCAACGACGGCAACACTGCCTTCGACGCGAATCCATTCGTGTTCGCTGGTGTACTGAAGGTTTGCGGGGATACTCATGAGCGGGCCTTTCGAGAATAGAAGGGTAAAGGTACTACAACTGCTGGTATTTCTGTTCCGCGGACATCGACGGTGACGGTCGTGCCGAGCTCCGCAAAATCTGGTTCGATGAGCGCAAAGGCGATGGGGAAACCAAGGGTTGGTGACAGCGCACCCGAGGTGACAACGCCAATTGTCCTCCCGTTTGCGTGAACCGGGTAGTCGGCTCGCCCCGCTCGCTTGCCCTCCGACTGAAGCCCAACGAGTCGCGGCGCGTTAGCTGAGACACCGGCCATCACACCGTCTCGGCCAACGAAATTGTCCTTTGACATATCGACAACCTTTTCCATTCCGACCTGGACTGGCTTGAGGTCGAGCGACAGTTCGTGACCGTACAGCGGCATTCCCGCCTCGAGTCGAAGCGTGTCCCGGCAGGCAAGCCCGCAGGCGAGCAAATCAAATTCCGCACCTGCAGCTTCGAGTGCGCGCCACAAATCAGCGGCGTGCGCGTTGTCGATGTAGAGTTCGAAACCGTCTTCTCCGGTGTAGCCGGTGCGGCCGACGAGAACGGACTCGCCGTTGAATTCACGGGGCAGGCATCGGTAGTAACCGAGTTCGGCAAGCCCCTCCGCCGAGAAACCCTGGGTTGCCTCAAGAATCGCAAGAGCGTTCGGGCCCTGCACCGCAATGAGGGCAACTTCTTCCGACCGATCCTCGACGACGCAAACAAAAGATTCTGCGCGATCACGAATCGCCGCGGCTGCGGGAAAACGGTTTCCTGCATTCGCGACAACCAAAAACTTTTCTTCCCCGAGTCGGTAGACAATGACGTCATCGACAACCGTCCCCGCCTCTGACAAGATAAGCGAGTACTTCGCACGGCCAAGCGGAATCGACGACAGTGTTCCGGCGAGTGCATAATCTAACGCGGCAGCCGCCCCCGGGCCGGTGAGGTAAATCTCGGCCATGTGAGACAAGTCGAAAATGCCAGCAGAGGTTCGAACAGCGTGATGTTCAGCGAGGTCAGAGGTGTACCGCACGGGCATGTCCCATCCCGCGAAATCAGTGAAAGACGCTCCGCGTTCGCGATGAATTGCATCAAGCGGTGATTGCGTGAGTGTCATGAATCCTCCGGGTGTCATCGCACAAACGCGGCACGTCTGCGTGACTCCCCCTCTGTTTCGGGACCTGAGAGTTTCGGGCATAAGCCCTTTCACCGACGGCGGAGGAGTTAACCTCGCTTTTCAGAGTGACCTGGCACTGCGGTACGCGGACCTGAGAGTTTGGCGGGGAGGCTTGCTCCTTCGGTGACCGGCTAGCCGGTCTCTCCCGCAGTGTTGAGCGGTCGTGTTGAGTTGTGCTGTCAGTCTAACGCCGCGGGCGCGTTTTGGCTCTGCCCGATTAGCGTTTCTCGAGCCCGATTTAAGGCCTAGTCCAACCATCGACTTCGAGAACTTGCATCTTCTCCTCGATAAGGACGGCGATGAGCTCTTGTGACAAGGGTTCGTCGACTCGAAAGTGTAAGGACGACATCGTTCGAGTGAAACCCTCGAGGTGCCTCTCGATCCCGACAAAGACCCGACCGCTGTGCGGCAAGAACGCACAGTGGTTCTTGAACGCTGCGATGCCGGCAACGACTTTGCCATTCACCACGAACCCTGGCATTCCGTATGAGATCTTTTGGGTCGCGTTCGGGATGACGGCCAGTATTCGTCGGCGCACCTCTTCGAGCGTCGAGCGCTTGGGCTCAGGCAGCGCCTGGATGTAGGCGTCAACTTCGGCAACACCTGCGCCCGGGTCGTTAGACAATTTGGGCAAATTCCTCTGCTGCGCGGGTCGAACCGCCAACGAGAATGACGTCGCCGTCGACCAGTTCTGACAGTGAATCCGCCGGGAGCCACACCGCGTCATCGTGTCGAATTGCGAGGATGGTGACATTAAACCGTGATCGAACACGCGATTCCCCGAGCGTACGTCCAACGAGCTCACTGTTTGCGGTCATCTTGACGATGACATAGTCGTTGTCAATTTCGAGGAAATCGAGAGCGGCTCCTCGCACGAGGTGGGCCACGCGACGACCCATTTCCTTCTCAGGGTAAACAACGTGGTGAACGCCAAGTTGACTGAGAATTCGTCCGTGGGCGTCGTTTAGTGCCTTGGCCCAAATTGATGGAATCCCGAGGCTGACGAGCATCGACGCTGTGAGGATGCTGGCCTGCAAATCTGACCCAATTGCGACAACCACGCGCTCGAACTGGTCGACGGATAGCTCCCGCAAGACCTCTTCGCGAGTTGAATCTGCGACCACAACCCGAGTCAGCTGACCGTTGAGGCGTTGCACGACATCCTCGCGTGCGTCAATTCCAAGGACCTCGGTACCCGTATTCATGAGCTCAATAGCGAGTTCTTGGCCGAAGCGGCCCAACCCTATGACGGCGACGCTGTCCGCCCTCGCGATTCGACTGCCGCTCACTCCGGTGAAGATGCTGTTCTTAGCCAATTGCTGGCCTTTCTTTCGGGAACTGATACAGCGGTGGTCGTTGTTTCAACGCAAGCGATGCGCCGATAGTGAGTGGTCCAATGCGACCAACAAACATCAACACCACGAGAATAGTCTGCGATACGGGGTCGAGGCTCGCGGACAGACCAGTGCTCGACCCGACAGTGGCGAACGCCGAAATCACTTCGAACATCACGAAGTCAAGCCGCTCTTTGGAGATGTACACGATGGCGATGGTTGCTGCCATCACCGCGCCAACCGCGAAAAGCGCGATGGTGATGGCTTCGCGGTGAACGGCTCGGGAGAGACGCTTTCCGAAAATGTTGACAACGCTGTCCCCACGTAGCTCGGCGAACACGATAAACATCAGGACGGCAAACGTTGTCACCTTGATCCCACCGCCAGTTCCACCGGGACCGGCGCCGATGAACATGAGGATGTCGAGGACAAGTAGCGTCTCCGGGTTCGCTTTGGCGAGGTCGACGGTGTTGAAGCCAGACGACCTGGCCTGAACGGAGTGGAAAAACGCTGTCTGAATCTTGTCGATGATTGGCATCGGCCCGAGAGTGTTGGGATTACTCCATTCAAAGGCGGCGAAAGCGACTGCCCCGACGAAAAACAGGATCACGAACATGAATATGACGAGGTTGGTGTTCATGCTCCAGCGATGAACGTGCCGAAACTCTTTGCGGAGTTGCGCGAGGACAGGGTATCCAAAACTCCCGAGGATAATGGCCACACACAGTGTTGCCGTGATCCACGGGTCCGTTGCGAACCCG